>NZ_JBFAIA010000020.1:0-79239 GCF_040654455.1 Nonomuraea sp. NPDC050691 | reverse complement strand
TCCGCCGGGGGCCGACCGGCCGTCCTGGCCGCCGCGCTCGGCGCCCTCGCCGGCGCGGAGAGCCTGGCCGTACGCGTCCTGGCCACCTCGCTGCGGCTGCGGATCGCGGCCGTCGCCGTCGACCACCCCGAGCTGACCGGCGACCCGATGCTCAGCCGGCTCATCGAGGCGGCCGCCGCCGACCGCGACCTGGAGGCGGTCCGCGCCCTGCGCGCGCTGCTCAGGGACCGCGGCGCCGTACGCGTGCTCAGCCAGCTCGCCCCCGTCTTCGGCGAGGTCCTCGCGCTGCGGGCCCTGCTGGACGAGAACCCGCTCAACGACGCCACCGCCTGGCTGATCGCCACCGGAACGGGCTACGCCACGGCCGACCCGGTCACTGGCATGAGCAACCGGGCCGTCGCCGTCCTCGACCGGGGCGAGGGGGCCGCGCGCCGGGTGGAGCCGGCCGCGGCCGAGTCCGCGCGGCTGGCCACGAAGGGATCCCTCCTCGGCTTCCTCGGCAACATCAGCGTGCTCGGCACCACCGGCCGCATGCTCATCCAGAGCGTCGAGGGCCCCGACGGGGTGGTGCGCCACGTCGTCCAGGCGCCCGGCATGCGAGCCGGACGGCCCGACGACGACTCGCCCCAGGACCTGCTCGGCGCCTTCAGCAGCGCCGTGCTGGCCGAGAGCCCGTACAGCCGCGCCCTGGTCAAGGCCGTCGCCGACTACGGCCTGCCCGAGGGCGCCGAGCTGGCCCTCATCGGGCACAGCGCGGGCGGCGCGGCCGTCATGAACCTGGCGCAGGACCCCGAGTTCTGCGCCCGCCACACCGTCACCCACGCCGTCACGGTCGGGGCGCCCGTCGACTTCAAGCGGCCCGCCGACCCGGACACCTGGGTCGCCAGCGTCACCAACCAGCACGACATCGTCCCCACCCTCGACGGCCAGGGCGCGGGCGGCTGCTTCGACCTGCATCCCGGCTGGTACGTGGTGGACTACTCCGACGCCACCCACCTGTTCCCGCTCTGCCACAGCATCGACCGCTACATCGCCAACATCGCCGACGACCTGCCCGAGGCCCGCGACCACATCGACGAGCGCCTCGCGCCGTACCGGGGGGCGGTCGTGCGCTCCCAGGTCTACCGGCTGTTCGACCACCCTCCCGAACCCGAGGGGTTCCCCTTCCTCACCGTGCCGACCCACGGGGTGCCCGGCCCGGGAGGCCGGGTCGAGCTGCCGATCCGATGCCAGGACGGCGGCGCGCTCACGGCGTACTTCGCCGCGGACCCGGCGGTGGCGGCGGCGCTCCTGGAGGGCACCGGGCTCGGCCCCGCCGTGCGGATCGCCGGCCACGCCCTCGCCGTCGTGCACGCCGCCTGGAACCGGCGGACGAGCGTGGGCGTCCACCGCGAGCTCCACGTCGGGATCGTCGTGCCCGGTCCGTGGCGGCCCCGGGCGCCGCTCGGCTGGTACGACCTGGTGCGCGGCGCCGACCGGCGGCGCTCGGGCGTCTTCCTGGCCGGCTCCGCGGTGGACACCGCCGTGGTCGCCGCCCTGGCGCCGCGGCTGTGGGGCGGTGAGCCGTCCCTGCTGCCCCTGGAGTTCGGGCTCGCCAGGGGAATCGCGCGAGTCGCCGTCAGCACCGCCGGGGCCGCCGTGACCGCCGGGAGCGGCGGGGCGATGGGCGCGGGGGCCGCGGAGGCTGCCGGGGGTGCGAGCGGTGCCGGGGAGCGGCTGCTCGTCCTGGGTGGGCGGCTCGGTCCGGGGCTGCCGGTGAGCGAGCGGGACCTGGTCGGCTACGCGCGGGCGGCCGGCACCACGCTGCGCTCCTGTGTGCGGGCCCGCGGCCGGGGCCTGCTGCACCCCGCGCCCCGGCTCCGGCTCGCCGTCGCACCGGGATCGGCCCACCCGCTGGCCCGCCTGCTCCGCGACCTGGACCTCGACGGCGCCCGCCCGCTGCTCTGCCTCTCGGCCGCGACTCGCCGCACACTCCGGGACGCCGCCGTCCCGGTCCCGACCACCTGACCCGCCGGACGCTCCGGAACGCCGCCGTCCCGGGGCCGACCACCTGACCCGCCGGACGCTTCGGGACGCCGCCGTCCCGGGGCCGACCACCTGACCCGCCGGACGCTTCGGGACGCCGCCGTCCCGGGGCCGACCACCTGACCGGAGGATTACATGCGCCGCCACCCTGCCCAGCGACCGGCACGGCGTCCGGGCGATCCCGCGTCGATCGTCGCGCACGCCGTCGTGCTGGAGACCGACGCCCTCGCGCTGGCCGAGTGCGTCGAGCGCCTGCGCGAGATCAGCGAGCGGCTGGAGGCCGGCGGCGTCGCGCCGCGCTGGCTGCGCCAGGCGGTGAACTCCCACCTGGCCGCCTGCACGACCGCCGCCGCCGACCTCACCACGGCCGCCGCCCACCTGCGTCACTACGCCGACAGGATCCGCCCCGCCTCGTGACGGCGTCGACCAGCTCCTCGGGCATGGCCGAACCGAGCACTGCCGACACCGACCGGCTCTCGTCCAGGGGTGCGCCTACCGGGTCGCCGCCTCTTGGAGGGGGAAGTGGCAGGCGGCCGCGTGCGCCGGTTCGCCGGGCGACGGCTCCAGGGGCGGCGCCTCCTGGGCGCACACGTCCTGGGCCTTCCAGCAGCGGGTCCGGAACCGGCAGCCCGACGGCGGGTCGAGCGGGGAGGGCACCTCGCCCTGGAGCAGGATCCGCTCGCGCCGTGCTCCCGAGACGTCGAGCACCGGCGCCGCGGACATCAGCGCGGCGGTGTACGGGTGGCGGGGCCGGTCGAACACCTGCGCCGTCGGGCCGGTCTCGACGATCTTGCCGAGGTACATCACCGACACGCGGTCGGCGACGTGCCGGACGACGGACAGGTCATGGGAGATGAACACGTACGACACGCCCAGCCGGGCCTGCAGGTCGGTGAGCAGGTTGAGCACCTGCGCCTGCACCGACAGGTCGAGCGCCGAGACGGGTTCGTCGCACACGATGACGTCGGGCCGGAGGGCGAGCGCCCGGGCGATCCCCAGCCGCTGGCGCTGGCCGCCGGAGAACTCCTGCGGATACCTGCGGGCGTCGCTCGCCCGCAGTCCCACCATCTCCAGCAGTTCCGCCACCCGCCTGCCGCGCTCCTTGGCCGGCACCAGGTCCCGGTGCGTCCGCCACGGCTCGCCGATGATGTCCTCGGCGCACAGCCGGGCGTTCAGCGACGCGAACGGATCCTGGAACACCATCTGGACGCGGCGCCGCCACCTGAGCAGTTCCTTGCCCCGGAGGGCGAACGGGTCGGTTCCCTCGAACCTGACGTGGCCCTGGTCCGGGCGCTCCAGCATGAGCAGCACCCGGGCGAGCGTCGACTTGCCGCAGCCGGACTCGCCGACCAGCCCCAGCGTCTCGCCCCGCTCCAGCCGCAGGTCCACGCCGTCCAGCGCGCGCAGGCGGTGGCGGCCGGATGCGCCGCGGGCCACGTGGAAGGTCTTGGTCACCCCCGTCACGTCCAGCAGGGGAACGGACGTCCCCCGCGGGGCGAGCGTCGGCGTGGCCGGCTCAGTCATCGGTCAGCTCCCTCCAGTAGTGGCAGGCGGACGTGCGGCCGGGTCCCGACTCCACGAGCATCGGCCGCTCCTGCGCGCACACGTCACGCGCCATCGGGCAGCGCGCGCGGAAGGCGCAGCCGGAGGGCACCGAGTGCAGGTCGGGCGGGCTGCCCGGGATGGACTTGAGCGTGGCGCCGCGCGCCACCTCGGCCGGCACCGAGTCGAGCAGCCCGCGGGTGTAGGGGTGCCGCGGCCGGGAGAAGACGTCCGCCACCCTGCCGGTCTCGACGATGCCGCCCGCGTACATGACGGCCACGTGGTCGGCCTGCTCGGCCACGACGGCGAGGTCGTGGGTGATGAGGATCAGCGCGGTCTGCTGCTCGGTGCGCAGCTCGCGCAGCAGCTCCATGATCTGCGCCTGCACGGTGACGTCGAGGGCGGTGGTGGGCTCGTCGGCGAGGAGCACCTTCGGGTGGAGCGCCACCGCCAGGGCGATGAGCAGCCGCTGCCGCATGCCGCCGGAGAACTGGTGCGGGTACGCGTTCACGCGGGCGCGCGGCTCGGGGATGCCGACCCGTTCCATCAGCTCGACGGCCTTCTCCCGGGCCGCGCGCCGCGACAGGCGCTGGTGGATGCGGAACGGCTCGGCGAGCTGGGCGCCGACCGTCTGGACCGGGTTGAGCGCGGTCAGCGCGTCCTGGAACACGATGGACAGGCCGGGGCCGGCCAGCTTGCGCCGCTGCGCGGGCGGCAGGGCGAGGAGGTCGGTCCCCTCCAGGCGCACGGCGCCGCCGGCCACGTGCGCCACCGGGTCGAGGAGGCCGACGATGGCCTGCGCGGTCATGCTCTTGCCGCAGCCCGACTCGCCCAGGAGCGCCAGCGTCTCACCGGAGCGGACCGCGAAGCTGACCTCGCGCACCGCGCGGACCGTCCCGGCGGGGGTCCGGATGTCGACCGCCAGGCGGTCCACCTCCAGTACGGGGGACTCGTTCATGCCCGCACCTCCTTGTCCCGCCGGCGGGAGCGGGGCAGGGCGAGCCTCCACCGCTGGCCGGGGTCCATGGCCAGCCGCGCCCACTGCGCGAGGACGGTCGCCGACACGGTGGTCACCACGATGGCGAGTCCGGGGAAGACGGCGATCCACCAGGCGCTCTGCAGCACCTGCCGGCCCTGGGAGACCATCAGGCCCCAGCTCATGTCCGGCGGCTGGATGCCGATGCCCAGGAAGCTCAGCGACGATTCGGTCAGCATCACGAAACAGAAGTCCAGGGTTGCGACGGTGAACAGGGTGGGCAGCACGGTCGGCGCCACGTGCCTGCCGATGATCGCCCAGCTCCTGGTGCCGAACGTGCGGGCCGCGTCGACGAACAGCCGGCTCTGCAGCTCGGCGGACTCGGCGCGGGCGGCTCGCAGGTAGATCGGGATCCGCGCGATCGCCAGGACCAGGACGATGTTCGAGGCGCTGGGGGAGAAGACGTACAGCACCACGACGGCCAGCAGCAGGGACGGGAAGCTGAGGATGACGTCCGCGATCCGCATGGAGACGTTCTCCCGCCGGCCCCGGTGGTAGCCCGCCCACATGCCCCAGACCGACCCGATGACCAGGGAGATCACGACGGCCGGGACCGCGACGGACAGGGTGGTGCGGCTCGCCACGATGAGCCGGGCGAGCAGGCTGCGCCCGAGCGAGTCGCTGCCGAGGACGAACGCCCAGCCGTCGTCGAGGCTGAACGGCGGCCGGTTGACCGCCCGCAGGTTCTGCCGGACGGCCAGGTCGCCGAGCAGCAGCGGCCCGGCCAGCGCCGAGAGGGCCACGACGATCAGGATCACCACGGCGAGGCAGGCGAACCGGTCCCTCAGCAGCAGCCGCCACCAGGGGGCCCGCCGGAGCGCCGGGCTCGCGGCGGGGCTCTCCGGCCCGCTGACGTGCCCGGCGTGAGTCGTGGACATGGGGTCTCCGTTCGTCATGTCGTCACGCCCTGGCGGATCCGGGAGTCCAGGAGCGCGTAGCAGGCGTCGATGACGATGTTGAGCGCGAAGATGGTGACCGCGGTGACGAGGACCGCGGCCTGGAGGACCGCGAAGTCCCGCTGCAGGATCGAGGTGATCATCAGCTTGCCGATACCCGGCCAGCCGAAGATCGTCTCGACGACCACCGCGCCGTTGACCAGCCCCACCGTGAGGTCGCCGGCCACGGTCAGCGCCGGCGGGGCGGCGTTGCGCAGCGCGTGGCCGAAGACCACCCGCAGCTCGCCCGCGCCCTTGCTCCGCGCCACCTTGATGTACGGCGCGGACAGCGCGCCGACCATCGCCCCGCGTACCACCTGCACGAGCACGCCGAACGGGCGGATCAGCAGGGTGAGCACCGGCAGCACCCACGCCGCCGCGCCGACGGTGCCCGAGGTGGGCAGCCAGCCGAGGGCCACGGCGAAGACCAGGACGCCCATGATGGCGAACCAGAAGTCCGGCATGCTCGCCGCGGTCGTCGAGGTGAAGCTGGCGACCCGGTCGGCCAGGGAGTTGGGGCGGTAGGCCGCCCAGCTCCCGACGACGACCGCGCCGAGGATCGCCAGGATCATCGTGGCCCCGGCGAGCTGCAGGGTCGCGGGGAACGCCCGCAGCACGGCCGCGGCGGCGGGTTCGGCGGTCCGCAGCGACTCGCCGAAGTCCAGGCGGACGACCTGGGCCAGGTAGTCGCCGAACTGGACGAACAGCGGCTGGTCGAACCCGTGGCGGGCGGCGAACTCCGCCCGCATCTCGGGGGTCGCGCTGAGGGGCAGGTAGAGGTTCGCCGGGTCGCCGGTGAGGCGGGCCAGGCAGAACACCCCGAGGATCACGACGACCAGCGGGATCGCACTGGAGGTGATGCGATGCCGCAGGAAGGTCAGCACACCTGCTCCTCTCAGCCGGCCGGGTGCATCTCGGCGAGGCGCATCTCGTCGTTGGTGGCGGCGTTGGGCTTGTAGCTGACGGTGTCGGAGAGGGCGAGGATGCCGGTCATGTGCGCCATGACCGCGTCCCGCACGACGCTCTTGTTCTGGTACTCCAGCGCCTTGGCGAACGCGGCCTGGCGCTCGGCGTCCGACGCCTGCTCGGCGGTGTCGATCAGGTCGTCGAGCTCGGAGGTGCCGTAGCTGCTCTGCGCGCCCTTGCTGCCGTAGATCTGGCCCATGGTGAAGGCCGCGTCACCGGCCTGGTTGCCGTGCTGGGCCTGGAGCAGGGTGGGGCCGGCGTCCTTCACGAACGGGCGCAGCAGGTACTCCAGCCAGGCGTTCACGTCGAGCATCTGGATCTTGACCTTGAGCCCCGCCTCGGTCAGCGAGTTCTGCACGACCTCCATCGCCTCGGCGGCCTTGGGGTAGATCCCGTTGCGCCCGATGATGGTGATCTGGGTGTCGACGGGGACGCCGTCCGCCTTGGCCTCGGCGATGAGCTTCTTGGCCTGCGTCATGTCGTACGGCCAGGGCTGGATGGCGTCGCTGTGACCGGTCACCCCCGCGGGCACGAGCTGGCCGGCCGGCTTGCCCAGGCCGGCGAAGACCGAGGCGACGAGGCCGCTCTTGTCGATGGCGTAGTTGATGGCCTGGCGTACGCGGATGTCGTCGAGCGGCGGCTTGGCGGCGTCGATCCGCAGGTAGGAGGTCTCGTTGTTGGGGAACTGCACGGCGGACTTGCCGGCGCCGTCCTCGGGGGCGAGGCCGATGGCGAGGTCCGCCTCGTTGCTGTTGACCATGGCGGCGCGGATGCTGCCCTCGGTCCGCCACATGTACTCCGCGGCGGGGAAGTCCGGCGCCTTGCCCCAGTAGCCGTCGAACCGCTCCAGGCGCAGGCTTCGGCCGGTGTCCCACTTGGCGATCTTGTACGGGCCGGTGCCGACGGGCTCGCGGACCTTGCCGGTGGTGGTCGTGGTGGTCGGGACGATCTCGACGAAGGACAGGCGCAGCGGCAGGATCGGGTCCGGCTTGGCCGTCTTCACCTTGAGGGTGGCGTCGTCCACGGCGGTCGCCGTGAGCTCGATGCCGCCGAAGACGTACCCCTTCACGTTGCAGTCGATCTTCGAGTTGACGGCGCGGTCGATGGAGAAGGCGGCCGCCTTGGCGTCGAACGCGGTGCCGTCGTGGAACTTCACGTCGTCGCGCAGGGTGAACGTCCACTCGGTGGGCGCGTCCTGCTTCCACTGGGTGGACAGGGCCGGCTGGAGCTGCCCGGTGCCCGGGTCGCGCTCGGTGAGCGCCTCGGTGATGTTGGCCCGGGTGACGCGTCCGGTCGCGGTGAGGGAGGCGTCGCACGGCTCCAGCGTCGGGGGCTCCTCCGGCAGCACGATGCGGACGGACTTCGCCCCGCCGGACGAGGACTCCGGGCCGCTGTTCGCGACCGAGCAGGCGCCGGCCGTCAGTACGGCCCCGAGCGCCAGCAGGGCGGAGGCCGCCTGGCGGCGGCGAGGGGTGCGAGACGCTCGCGATATGATGATCATGATTCCTCCGAAATCGCCTGCCCCGGGGGCCGGGCAGGCCGCGTGCTATGCGACGGCTGTCGCGCTGAGGGCCGCGAGGCCGCGGTCGATGATGCGGGCCAGCTGTTCGCGGTGCTCCGGGCTGACCTCCGCCAGCGGCGCCCGGACGGGCCCGGCGGAACGTCCGCGGAGGTGGAGGCCGGCCTTGACGAGGGACACGGCGTAGCCGGGGGTCGTCTGGCGCAGCCGGGCGAGCGGCGCGTAGAACTCGCGCAGCAGGAGCTCCTGGGTCGCGTCGTCGCCCGTCTCGAACGCCTGGAAGAACGCGGTGGCGACCTCGGGGAGGAAGGCCAGCACCGCCGAGGAGTAGGCGCGGGCCCCGACGCCGGCATAGGAGCGGGCGTAGATCTCGGCGGTCGGCATGCCGTTCAGCAGGGGGAGCCGTCCGGCGGTGGCGGTGTGGATGAGCTGGAGCAGCTCCATGTCGCCGTGCCCGTCCTTCAGCGCGACGATGTTGTCCACCTCGGCGAGCTCGGCCACCGCCTCGGGGGAGAAGATCGCCGTGCCGCGCTGGTAGAGGATCACGCCCAGGTCCGTGGCCGCGGCCACCTGCCGGTAGTGCGCCACGAGCCCGGCCGGCGGGCCGACCTGGAGGTACGGCGGGAGCGCCAGCACGCCGTCGGCTCCGGCGGCCTCCGCGGCGCGGGTGAACTCCACGGCCGTCCGCGTGCCGCCGCCCACTCCAGCGAGCACGGGCGCCGCTCCGGCGACCTGCTCGACGGCCGCCTTGACCACGGCCTGCTGCTCGGTGGCCGTCAGCGACGCCAGCTCGCCGGTCCCGCAGGCGACGAAGACCGCCCCGGGCTTGGCGGCGAGCACGTCGTCGAGGTGGGTCCGGAAACGGGCCAGATCCACGTCCCCCGACTCCGTGAACGGTGTGACGGGGAAGGCGAGCAAGCCGGAGAGTGAGGCGACTCGCGAAACGGTGGGGGGCATCAACGGCAACCTCTTGTCTACATATAGAGACGGCGTCTATATTTGTAGCCGAGACATTAAGTTGGCGTTTCCGCAGGCGTCAAGAGGTGGGCGATGACGAAACAGGTCCTGGAGCCATCCGCAGAACCCGCCGAAGGGGGAGGTGGTGGCGTCCGCAGCGTCAAGTCGGCCGAGCGGACCATCGCGGTGCTGGAGTACTTGAGCTCCGCGGCTCAGGCGTGCTCGCTGCGCGAGGTGGTCACCGCCCTGGGCATGCCGCGCGCCAGTGGTTACGCGTTGCTGACCACGCTGGTGGACACGGGCTGGGTCGAGACCGACGGCGCCGGTCGTTACCGGATCGGCATCCGCGCGCTCCGCGCCGGGGCGGCGTACGTCGAGCGGGACGACGTCGTCCAGCGGGCGCAGCCCGTGATGAACGAGCTGCACAGCGACCTGGGCGAGACCGTGCACCTGGCGCGTCTCGACGGGGCCGAGGTCGTGTACCTGGCCACCAACATCTCCCGGCACTCCCTCGCGGTGGTCTCCCGGCCCGGCCGGCGCCTGCCCTCGTGGGCGACCGGGCTCGGCAAGGCGATCCTCGCCGGGCGTCCCTGGGAGGAGGTCGACGCGCTCCTGCCGGCGACCCTGGAGGCGCGGACCGAGCACACGATCACCGACCGGGCGGCGCTGCGTGTCGAGCTGGAGGAGATCCGGCGCCGGGGCCACGCCGTCGACGAGCAGGAATCGACCATCGGCCTGCGCTGCTTC
This sequence comes from Nonomuraea sp. NPDC050691, assembly GCF_040654455.1. Classification (NCBI taxonomy): domain Bacteria; kingdom Bacillati; phylum Actinomycetota; class Actinomycetes; order Streptosporangiales; family Streptosporangiaceae; genus Nonomuraea; species Nonomuraea sp. NPDC050691. The sequence continues at coordinate 69,512 of NZ_JBFAIA010000020.1, read as the reverse complement.
GCGGTCGCCCTCGACTTCGGCCCGGCTCCGAACGAGGCGCTCAGCTGCTCCATCCCCATCGTCCGGCTCAGCCCCGAGCGCGAGGAGATGATCGTAACGGCGCTGCTCCGGGCCCGGACGCGCATCATCCGCTGAGCCGCGCCATGCGCGCCCACCTGCGGAGCGTCGTCGAGGCCCTGGAGGGCGCCCGGTCCGCCCCGCCGGGCATGACGACCTGACGGCGGGTCAGCGCAGGCCGTGGCGGTCCGCCCAGAACGAGACGGCCGCGGCGATCAGGGCGGGCTGGTCCTCGGGCGTGTGGTGCCCGGCGACGGCGTCGGAGCGCTCGATCTCCAGGCCCGCCATGGTGGCGGCGCACCACGCGACCATGTCGTCGCGCACCATCACCCCCGCCCCGGGCGCGAACGTCATCAGCAGCTTGGGCACGTCCGCGCTGGCCGCCAGCCACCGGTCGTACGCCTCGACCCTGGCCACGACGTCGGCGGGCTCGCCGCCCAGCGGCATCGAGCGCGCCCACCGCAGGAGCGGCAGCCTGCTCTCGCGCGTCGGGTACGGCTTGCGGTAGACGTCGAGGTCGCCCTCGGAGATCGGCGTCTCGGTGCTGCCCGGCAGGCCCTGCTCGATGAAGGCGTTGTCGTCCATGAGCATGGCCTCGCCGACACCCTCGGTCTTGATCGCCCGGAACAGCTCGCGACCGTCCTCGGGGAACTCCTCCCAGGTCATCGGCTTGACGATGGTCTCGGTGAAGGCGATGCCGCGTACCCGGTGCGGGTGGCGCGCGGCCCAGTCGAAGCCCAGGGCGCCGCCCCAGTCGTGCCCGACCAGCACCACGTCGCGCAGGTCGAGCGCGTCGAACCAGGCGTCCAGGTAGCGGGCGTGGTCGGCGAAGGTGTAGGCGATATCGGGTTTGCCGGACTCGCCCATGCCGATGAGGTCGGGGGCCAGGAGCCGGCCGGGGCCCACGGCCGGCATGACGTTCCGCCACAGGTAGGACGAGGTGGGGTTGCCGTGCAGGAAGACGATGGGCGTCCCGGTGCCGGACTCCCGGTGGTGGATGGTGGAGTCGAGGATGTGCTGGACAGGCATGATCAGGCTTTCCTTCGTGTGGAGGCGGTTCAGAGGTTGAGCTGGGTGACGCGGTCGACCGCGATCTCGATGACCACGCGGCCGGGCGGGTTCGGCGGCGGCGTGCCGTAGCGCGCGGCGTAGCGGCGGACGCCCTCGTCCACCCGTTCGGGGGCGTCGTGGACGGTGGCGGCGCCTTCGAGCGTCACCCACCGGAACCCCTCCGCCTGGCAGAGCGCCACGCGCCCGCCCGGCCGGGCGAGGTTCCTGGCCTTGCGGGTGGTCCCGACGGTCAGGACCCGGGCCAGGTCCGCGGCGGGATCCCAGGTGAAACGCACCGCGACCACGTGCGGCGAGCCGTCGGGCCGCAGGGTGGTGAGGGTGGCCGGGCGCGGCTCGGCGAGGAAACGCCGGGCCGCCGCGCTCATCGCGATCCGCGCTCTCACCGGAAGGCGGGGAGGTTGCGGGCGACCCACTCCGCGAAGGTGCGCGGCGCGCGCCCGAGCACGCGCTCGACGTCGGGGCTGACGGCCTGCTCGGCCGCCGTGGGCGCGCCCAGGATCGCCAGCGTGCCCTCGACGACGGGCTCGGGCATCACCTCGAGCATCTGCGCCCGCGCCTCCTCGCGGGTCTGCTCCACGAACCGCACCGGCTCGCCGAGCGCCTCGCCGATCGCCGCCACCCGCTCGCGCGGGGTGACGAGCGCGGGTCCGGTCAGCTCGTACGTACGGCCGGCGTGCCCGGACTCGCGCAGCACCGCGGCGGCGACCTCGGCGATGTCGGCCGGGTCGATGGCCGGCAGCCCGACGTCCCCGAAGGGCGCGGCGGCGGTGCGCGAGGTCCGGACGGACTCGGCCCAGGCGAAGGAGTTGGAGGCGAAGCCGCCCGGCCGCAGGATCGTGAAGTCCGCTCCCGACTCGCGGACGGCCTGCTCGAACAGGGCCGGGTGCCGGTAGACCTCGGGCCGGGTGCCCGCGCCCTGCGAGGACAGCAGGACGATCCGCTTGACGCCAGCGGCCTCCTTGAGGATCGCGTGCGGGTCGTCCCCCGCCACGAGCAGGAAGAGCGCGTCCGCGCCGTCCAGGGCGGGACGGAGGCTCGCGGGGTCGTTCAGGTCGGCCCGGTGGTGCCGTACCCCGTCGGGGACCTGGGCGGGCTGACGGGACACGGCCGTGACGCGCTCGCCGGCGGCGGCGAGCGTTTCGACGAGGGCGCGTCCGACGTTGCCGGTGGCTCCGGTGACGACGATCATGATCTCTCCTGTGTTAGTTAGTTGGCTGACTGAGAGAGACCTTAGCGCGCTTCGGAGTCCCGTGTCTACGGCTAGTCAGTCAGATAACTCACATCGGCCGCTCGCCAACCAGAAACGCCCCGACAGCGACGCTGATACCTTTCATCCAGTGTTGACGCGTTCTGGGGGGCCAGAGTGAACCAACCGCTGACGGACGACGATCCACGGCGGCTGGGTGCGTACGACATCACGGCACGCCTGGGAGAGGGCGGTCAGGGCGTCGTCTACCTGGGACGGACGGCGACCGGCGAGCAGGTCGCCGTCAAGCTCCTCCACCACGGCCTGCTGGACGATCCCGAGGCGAGGAGCAGGTTCCTGCGCGAGGTGGAGATCGCCCGGCGCGTGGCCAGGTTCTCCACCGCGCCCGTGCTCGCCGCCGACCTCGCGGGCCGGCGGCCGTACATCGTCAGCGAGTACGTGCCCGGACCCTCGCTGCGCGAGCTCGTCACCGGAGAGGGGCCGCGACGCGGCGCCGCGCTGGAACGCCTGGCGATCAGCACCGCCACCGCGCTGGCCGCCATCCACCGCGCGGGAATCCTGCACCGGGACTTCAAGCCCGCCAACATCCTGATGGGGCCGGAAGGTCCCGTCGTGATCGACTTCGGCATCGCCCGCGCCCTGGACGCGCCGGGCGTCTCCTCCACCGGATCGCCGATGGGGACGCCGTCCTACCTCGCGCCGGAGCAGCTCGGCGGGGAGCCGGTCACGGAGGCGGCCGACGTCTTCGCGTGGGGCGTCACCATGGTGTTCGCCGCCTCGGGGCGGCCCGCGTTCGGCGCGGACTCGACTCCGGCGGTGATCAACCGCATCCTCAACAAGGAGCCGGTGATCTCCGGGCTGGACGGGGCGCTGCTCGACCTCGTCACCGCCGGCCTGTCCAAGGACCCGGCCCGGCGGCCGAGCGCGGAGGACCTGGTGGCGGGCCTGACCTCTGGGGCGGCTCCCGGAATGTCCGGGCTCGGCGGGGCACCTGTCGGGCGGACGGGAGCCCCTACCGCCCGGTCCGTGGGCTCCCCGGCGCGGAGGAGCCGCCGCCGCACGCTGGTCCTGACGATCGCCGGCAGCGCGGCGGCGGCGCTGCTCGTCACGGGCGGGGTGCTGATCAACGCCGGCGGCGACCCGGTCGGCCCGTCACCCGCCGTGGGGGACTCGACGTCCCAGGCCGCGGTTCCGCCCACCACGGCCGCCGCCACGGTCGCGTCCCCGGCGGCGTCCACGAGAACGGAACACCGGACACCGTCCCCCAAGCGGACCGCCCGCCTCAGGACCCCGGCCGCGACCACCAAGCCCGCCCGCACGGGGAAACCCGCGACCACGCCGCCGAACGACGAACCCCGGCGTGACCCGACCCCTGACCGGAGCTCCGAAACCGTCCCGGACCGAGCCGCCGAGACCACCGCCGCCCCACCGGCGATGCAGCAGCCCACCCTGGAGAACCCGTTCACGTGCATCCCGTCGATGTGCTGACGGCAGCCGCAAGGCTCACTCGGGGACGGCCCGGTTCGGGACGGCCTTGCCAGGCCGGCCGCGCAGCGGTCGCAGGCAGCCGGCGACCAGCCCCGTGACCAGCACGACATGGACGGCGAGGTGGACGAGGAGGAAGTAGGCGGTGAAGGCCGGCCCTCGGTGCCGGTGGACGAGCCTCAGCAGCGGCGGATCGGCGAGGGCGAACGCCACGAGGAGGGCGGCGGTCAGCAGCAGGGCGGGGGGATGCACCAGCGCGAACGGCAGGCTCGCCAGCGCCAGCGCGCAGGAGAGGATCCCGCCGGGACGGTTGGTGTACTCCCGCTTCCCGCCCCCTTCTCTCGTCCCGGCGAGCGCCAGCGGCACCAGTGGGAGGGAGCGCCGCCACTGTTCGGCGAGGATCGGCAGCAGCCGGCTCCCGTCGTCGTGACGGCCCCGGATCGTGTCGCTGAGCAGGATCCGGTGGCGTCGCGCGAGCCGTCCGGCGTACTCGATGTCCTCGCAGTCGCGCAGGCTCTCGTCGAGGTCACCCGTCTCCAGGAACGCCTCGCGGCGGATCGCCGCGAGGGCGAACACCACGCTGTGGACCTCCCCGGCCAGCCGGCGGTACCAGTTGACGGCGTGCAGGATCCGGTACCACTCGACGGGCCCGTCGTCGATGAGCGGCTCGGGTTCGTACATCCCGTACACGCAGCCGTATTCCGGGTGGCGGTCGAGGATGTCGACGGCGTTGGCGACCGCGTCGGGCTGTAGCGCCACGTCGGAGTCCAGGAAGAAGACGACCTCGCCGGTCGTGTTCGCCACGCCCGCGTTCCTGGCGGCCGACACGCCGCGGTTCTCGGGAAGGCGGATCACGCGGCAGCCGAACTCGGCCGCGATCGCCGTGGAGTCGTCGCCGCTCGCGTCGTCGACCACGACGATCTCGTCCGGTCGCCGGGTCTGGGTCGTCACCGACTCCAGGCACAGCCGCAGCGTCCTGGCCGCGTTGTAGCAGGGAATGACGAGGGACACCGTTGTCATCGGGACACTCCAATTTCCGGGGCCGTCCGTACCACGGCCTGATACACCGCGAGCGTCTCGTCGGCCGCGCGAGCCCAGCTCAGCCGCTCCCGGACGAATCGCTCTCCCCGTTCGGCCAGCGTGCGGCGCAGCTCCGGGTCGGTCATGACCTCGATCACGGCGGCGGCGATGTCGCCGGGATCGGCGGCGCGCACGAACCGCGCGGCGGGACGCGCCGGGTCGCCGAGGAAGATGCGGGAGAATCCGTCGCCGAGGATCGTCGGCCTGGCCAGGGCCATGGCCTCGGTCGCCACCAGGCCGAACGGTTCGAAGAGCGAGGGGAAGACGCAGGCGTCGGCCATCTCGTAGTAGCCCAGCAGCTCCCTGGCGTCGACGAACTCCCCGGAGGCGATGACGCGCCCGTGGAGTCCCGCTTCGTCGACCGTGCGCCGGACCCCGGCGAGGTCCCCCTCACCGACGAGCACCAGACGCAGCTCGGGGAGCGCCCGGCTGATCTCCCGCATGGCCGCGAGCAGCTGATGGATGCCCTTCTGCCGGTCAAGGCGGCCGACGAACAGCAGCACCGGGGCCGCTGCCGGGATCCCCAGCCGGGCCCGCAGGCCCGCGGCGCGTGCGCGCAGCGCGGGCCGATCGAACGCGGGGTCGGCGAGCACCCGCTCGAAGGTGCCGCCCAGGTGCACCACCTCGATCGCCGCGCGGTCCCAGCCGGCCGCGGCCAGTTGCTCGCGCATGTCCGACGTCGGGACCACGATCCGGCGGGCGATCCGTCCGAGCCATCGTTCCAGGGTCGCGAACACGTTGAGCGGGTCGGCGAGGCTGCGGTGCCGGGCGGCGCCGTACTCGGCGGTGTGCACGTGGTACACGACCGGCAGCCGCAACACGTAGTGGCACAGCAGGCCGCACAGGAAGTTCGTCGAGTCGTGGACGGCGACCAGGTCGGGCCGCTCGCCGGGGCCCGCGCGGCGCAGCCGCAGGAAGTAGCGCCAGTTGCTCATCACCACGTTGGCCGTGAGCAGCAGGAACTCGGCGCGGCTGGTGCGGTTCAGCCGCCGGCCACCGCTGATCATCCCCAGCACTCGGCCGAGGGGCCGGTGCACGGTGACGGCGCCGTCCCGCTCATGCGCCGGCAGACGGCCGTCGTTGAGGGTGAACACGGCCAGCTGATGGTCGCGGGTCAGGTAAGGGACCATCTGCTCGACGTACCGGCCGAGGCCCGCGCTGATGTTGGGCGGGAACTGGGTGACGACATAGGCGATCTTCAAGAACGTGTCTCCGATACTCGCGTTCCGAGCCGCCGGTACACCCGTCCGGCGGTGATGGCCACCACGGCCACGAGGACGAGATTGGTCAGGACGAAGCCCACCAGTGACCCGGCCAGACCCCACCAGGCGACGCACACCACCTGGCCGGCGAGAGCGACGGGGGCTCCGACGGCGAGACAGGCGATCAGGACCTTGGCGCCGCGCACGCCGTCCATGGACAGAGCCGCGTAATAGAGATGGAAGACGGCGTGCGCGCCGATCCCCGCCGCGGACAGCGCCATCAGCGTGAGCGAGTACGGGTAGTGCTCGCGCATCAGCAGGAAGAAGACGGCGCTCGCCGCGAACAGCAGAACCGCCGTGGCCGCCCCGGCGATCGCCGCGATCCGCGCGACGCGTCGCAACAGGGCGGGCTTGTCCATCGTCGCCAGGGTGGGGAACAGCGCCAGGCCGATCCCCTCGACGAACACCACGCCGAGCAGGCGCCTCGGGAAGCCGCTGTAGACCGCGTACACGCCGACGTCGGCCGGTTCGGCCCAGTGGTTGAGGAAGATCACGTCGATGCCGAACAGGACACCGGTCAGGGCCGCGATGACGGTCACGTAAGCGCCGTGCCGGTACAGCGAACGCACCAGCGCCGGGGACCACGACCGCGGGACGACGGGCAGGCCCGCCGCCGCCACGAGGGTGAAACCGATATAGGTGACGATCAGTGCGGTGAGGTAGTACTCGGCGTCGCGAATGTCGAGGACGAGCAGGCTGAAGACCGACACGGCCAGGTAGATCGCGGCGACGGCCAGCTTGAGCGCGGCCACGAACGCGTACTTCGCCAAGCCGCGCAGGAAGCTCTCGGTGAGCTGGTTCAGAGTCAGCGCCAGGGCCAGCGCCAGGGCGAAGTACACCGCTTCGGCATCGGTCCCCAGGGCGGCGGCCAGGAACGGGGAGACCGGCACCACCAGCACGGCCAGGCCGGCGCCCATGGCCAGCGTGGCGAACAGGGCCGTCGTCACCAGGGCCGGGCGCGCGCCGGGATCGGCCCTGGGCAGTTCCTGGAGCATCACGTAGTGCAGGCTCATCAGCATGCCGATGGAGACGATCAGGGCGATCGACATGACCAGCGAAAAGTGACCGAAGGCCGCCGCGCTCGTCCCCCGGGCGATGACGAGCGTGGTCGCCGCGGCCGTCCCGCTGGCCAAGGTGCTCAGCAGCGTGGGCCCGGCGGCCCATCGGTCGCTCAGGAGCAGTCGCACCACCCGGGAACGCACGTCCTGGCGCCGGGTCGTCAGCGTGCCCACCGCTGGAACGCCTGCCGGGCGAACTCCAGGTCGTCCGCGGTGTTGACGCCGCGCGCCTCGACGGGGTCGGTGACCGGCACCGTCCGTACCTTCCAGCCGTGGACCTGCGAGAGGTGGGGAAGGAACGGCAGGAAGTTGACCTCGCCGGTGACGGAGCCGCGTGCGGCGGAGGCCAGATAGCGTTCCCAGGCCTGGCGCAGGCCCGTGGTGCTGAGGCAGAACACGCCGACGTCGCTGAGCCCGCCGGGGCGGCACTCGTCGCCCTCCCGGGACATACGCACCCGGCGCAACTCGCCCGAGACCACCTCGTACTCGACATAGGGGTCGGGGAGCGGCACCAGGGGGAGGGTGAGGCCGGGACCTGAGGTGGCCTCCTGGTGGGTGCGCACGACCTGACGCACGGTCGCCGACGACAGATTCACCTGATCGCCCCAGACCACCAGGGCCGCGCCGTAGGCGTCCCAGTGCCCGGCCGCGCCGAAGACGGCGTCGCCCATGCCCGTCGGCCGCTCCTGAACGCTCACCGACACGGCGCCGCTGTCGATCTCGGCGGCCACGAGGCGGCGGAACAGGGCCTCCCCGTCCGGGGAGACGACCACGTGGAGGTGATCCACCCACGGCTGCAGACGCCTGTACAGCAGGTGCCACACCGTGATGCCGTCGGCGACCTCCATCATGATCTTCGGTACGGCGGCGCCGAGCCTGGTGCCGCGCCCGGCCGCCGGGATCACCGCGCAGACGCTCCACTCAGTCACGGACATCTCAGTCACGGACATCCACCTTCCCCTCCGCTGCCTTCGCCGGCTCCGCTGCCTTCGCGTCGAGGAGTTCCACGTCGAGGAGTTCCGCGTCGAGGAGGGAGACGACGTCGTCCAGACGGTCCACCACGATCGCCCCGGGGGCGGGCTCGGCGGCGTGCACCTGGAGCGTCACCAGCCCCGCGCTCACCGCGGCAGCCACCCCGTGCGCGGAGTCCTCCACGGCGACCGCGTCGTCGGGGTCGATCGCCCATCGGCGGCAGGCCTCCAGGTAGCAGCCCGGGTGCGGCTTGCTCGCCGGGACGTCGTCGGCAGTGAGCACGCCGCGGAAGTATCCGCCCAGCGCGGCGGCGGAAAGGACCCGTTCGACCGACTCGCGGCTCCCGCTGGTGACCAGATAAGCCGTACGGCCACCGGAGGCCAGCCGGTCGAGGAGCCGGCGTGCCCCGGGGAACACGTTCACCTGCCCCGATGCGACGTAGCCGCGGTAGAGCTGCTGCTTGCGCCGGGCCAGCCGGGTCGCGACCTCGGGGTCGGCGCCCAGGGCGGCCGCCACGTCCGCGGTGCTCGCGCCGGTGTGGGCCTCGTACCGGAACGAGGCCAGCAGGCCGGGCGCGACCTCGGCGAGCGCGGCGTGGAAGGCGGCCCGATGGACCGGGGCGGAGTCCACCAGCGTGCCGTCGAGGTCGCAGAGCCAGGTCCGCCGCCGGGCGATCTCCCCGGCCGCCGCCGTCCGCGGGGTCATCCGGCCTGAACCAGGGTCGCCGCATCGGTGATGCCGGTGATGTCGGTGAGGATCGCGGCGGCGTGCCCGCCGTGGTGCGTGCCCGGCCGTTCCGGGTCCTCCAGGTCGGTGATGATCCACCGCGCCCCCGCCCAGGTGGCGCCGTCGGCGAGCCCGTACGGAGTCGCCGGGACGCCGCGCCGCGAGGCCTCGGCGCGAGGGCAGAGGACGTGGGTGACGGTGCCGCGCTCGTTCAGCGGGTCGCCGAGATAGGACAGCGTGAGGTCGACGAGGTCGGCGGCGGTCAGCCCCTGGACGTCGTGGTCCTCGCGGAGATTGACGACGAGCACCTTGGCCCTGGCCCGGCTGGCCGCGATCGCGTCCGGGACGCCGGGGGTCAGGTAGCTGGGGATCAGCGACGAGTGCGGCGTGCCCGGGCCGTACACGATGAGATCGGCGTTCCGGATCTCCCGAAGCGCCTCGGGGTTCGGCGACACCGTGGCGGAGCGGCCCACCAGGGCTCGCCGCTTCTCCTCGACGGACTGCGCGTCCAGCTCCGCCTGTCCACGCCCGGTCACCGGCTCACGGAGGAGGAACAGGTCGGTGACGGCGTCGGCGTCCTGCGGCGCGACGAGGTCGGCCTCGTCGGCCAGGATTCGCCCGTTCTCCTTGAGCGCGGCCAGATAGGCGTTCTCCCCGTCGGTGACATTGACCAGCCGGGCCGGCGAGCGGAACATCCAGGCGCAGGCCCGTACCGCGGCATTGAAGTTCTCGCCCGAACGAAGGTAGGCGCCGGCGAAGACGAGGTTGCCCAGCGCGCAGTCGGCGAGGTCGAATCCGCTCGGGTCGGCGTCGAGCCGGCGCCGGAAGGCGATCAGGTCCCGCACGATCGCCGTGCGGGCTCGCCGGGGCAGCGCGGCGAACCCGGGGTGAGCGTGGGGCCGCCCGGGCGGGGTGAGCGCGTCGATGAGCTCGTCCAGGTCCCGCGGGGTGCTTCCGGCCGGGAACCGGTACTCGAGGACCGCGATCAGCGCGGCGTCGCGGGGGTCGCTCCCGTCCAGATGGAGCAGGAGGTTCTTGCGGAAGTCCGACGGGCCGAGCATCCCGGGCAGGTAGCGGCGCAGAGCACCGGTGGACATCCCGTTGTCGTACCCGTTGATCAGCAAGGAGAGGCCGACGCCCGGCGTGCGCAGCAGGTGCCGCGCGATGCTGGCCCCGCCACGGCCGCCGCTGAACATCGCCACCTCGATCCGGTTGGCGTGCCGCGACCTCAACGGACCCACTCCGGTTCGGCGTGCGCGGCGGAGGCGAGGGAGGCGCCCGGCGGGTCGGGGACGCGCAACACGCCGCGCCGCAGGAGCCAGTGGCGATAGCCGAGATAGCCCACGAACAGCGCCCGGTCGCAGGCGCCGCGCCAGAACCGCCACCCGCGGTGGCCGCCGCCGCGTACCCGATGCGTGATGGGGATCTCCAGCCAGGTGTGTCCGAGCTCCGCCACCCGCGCCGTGATCTCCGTCGAGCAGTTCATCCCGCCCGATTCCAGAAGCAGCGCGCGTAACAGGGGGCCGTGCGCCACCTTGAAGATCGAGTTGAAGTCGCGGTACGCCGTGCGGTGCAGCAGATTGCTGACCGCGCCGCTGGCCGCCGACCCCCACCGGTACGGCAGGCCGTCGGCCTTCCTGATCCGGGCCCCGGAGAAGGCGAGGCCGTCACCGGCCCGGATGCGCTCGACGAACCGGTCGAGGTTGGCGATCGGGAACTGGCCGTCGGAGTCCAGGAGCACCACCCAGGCCAGCCGGGTGTGCGCGATGGCCGCGGCGATGGCCGCTCCCGCGCCCCGGTTGCGGTCGAAACCGACGACGACGAGCTGCGGGCACTCCTCCCGCAGCGCCGCGAGGATGGCCCTGGTCGAGTCCGTGCTTCCGTCGTCGCAGACGACGATCTCCCAGGCGCCGATCGCCGGGTTTCCGGCCAGGTAGTCACGCCATTCCAGCACCGCCGCGGCGATGTTCTCCGCTTCGTTGTAGGCCGGCGCCGCCACTGAGATCTCGATGGTCGGGGAGGGGGCAAGGGAAGTCGGCATGCGTTACCTTCGTGCGATCGTCTCGTTCGGGTGGGACGGGCGGCACGCCTGGCGCCTTCGGGCTTCGGCGGTTCCGCGATTACCGGACGGTTCCGAGCAGACGGCCGATCCATCGGTCCAAGGGGAGCAGGTTGATCCCCACGATGATCGGCAGGTGTGCCAGCGCGAAAACGATCGTCGCGCCGAACGAGATGGGGCCGCCGGTGAACAGGTTGATGTGGGGGGCGTCGATGGCTTCGGGCCGCTCGACCGGGTTGATCGTGTACCACATGAGGTCGAGCCATCCGGAGAACACGATGAGGATCCCCGTCGCCATGACCTTCAGGCAGCGTCCGGGAGAACCGCCGCCCAGCCGGTAGGCGGCGGCGACCGTGAGCACGATCCCGGGATAGAGCAGCAGGTAGAGGTGGGTGTAGAAGTCATCGGGCTGGGCCCGTGCGGTGTCGCCGTAGTAGAAGTAGCTGATCCGCGGGATCACGTACCCGGTGAAGAAGACGAAGGGGACGTACAGCAGCCAGTGGAGGCGCGGCGACGTCCACGGGAAGAACGCGATCGCGCAGCACAGGCAGGCGAACACGAGCAGCTTCGCCCCGAGCTGCCAGGCCGCGGCGATCTCCCGGCTGTGGTCGGTGCCCAGCCAGACGAACACGGCACCGGCCATCCCGACGGCCAGCGCGACCCACCACAGGTGTGGCGCCCAGCGGCGGCCGTTCGTGCCGGATTCGGTGGGTGGACCATCGACCAACGTTGACCTCGACACCCTTGCTCCCACGTTGTGCTCCGAGTGGTGTGGGAGCGCTCCCACAGACGAGGGTTGGGAGCGCTCCCAGGTAGCCAAGTCCACGGGCCGTGGCACTGTCAAGACCACGACACAAAACCGGGATCTTGCAACGCTCCAACCGCTTTTCGTGACCCCGGCCGGGCCGGAGGTGCGCCCGCCTTCACGCTGGGGAGGTCAGTAACGCTGGATGGCGTCAATGACGTGAACCGATTCGACCCGTGGATCTCTCGCCAACTCTTTGAGTGGGCCGGGAAGATTCTGCAGCGTGAAGCCGTAGATGAGCCCCTCGTCGGCGACCGCGCGAAGATGGGACAGGGTGAGACCGTATTCCGCGAGCATCGGCGTGTCCTGCGGGGCCAGCCGGGACACCCATGTCCTGAACTCGGAGGTTGCCGGCTGCGCCTTGTCGCGGCCTGAGCACGCGTCGAATCCCCGGAAAGTGCAGAATATTGTCTCGTCCCACACAAGGGCTTTCCCGCCGGCCGGCGGCGACAGGATCATCGACTGCGGGCTCGTCCCCAGAGCGAGCACCTGCTTTTCGGGAAGAGGCTCGGCAAGAATCACCAGCGCCAGAGCTGAAAGATCGCCTGGCGCGTGATGGAGAAGCTTGGCCGAGCCGCCGATCTCGTCCGTCGCATCACCCTGACCGCCCCCTCCCACCGAACGCAGTATCTCCGAGTATCGCCATGAACGGAGGTCCGGGTTCTGAATCTCTCCGGACGGCAGCATCTTGATCTCGGCGCCCCACTGCGGCGGGGTGGGGCCCGCGACCCTGGGGCTGATCTCAACCGTGATGGACGGGTTGGAGCAGTCCATCGGGTCGCTCGTCCCTGCGGTGTTCACCTCATAGTCCCCCGACGTGGCCATGAAGGCATTGAGCGCCACCAGCCGGAACCGTTCGCATTGAGCAGCGGGCTTCGCTCGAGAGGCGAGGCCGAAGCAGACGGCGATGACTAAGCCGGCCGCGCCGACGGTGAGTATGACAAGCCGCAATGTGCGAATCACTTTCCAACTCCGTAAGGAAAACAGTGCCGCCCGTGACAGGATGACCCTATGTCGATCAAGCGAAAGGGGCATGGCGCGCAGACGTCCGGCCCAAATCCGCGCTGACGCAAAAGGATCGGCCACAATATGAGGTTGCGGATGCGATCGTCCTCGCTGGCATGATGCGGTCATGGACGGTTCGCTCGTGGTCCCGGAGCTCTCGGCTGGTGCGGGGCTCTTGCTTCGTCCGTGGCGGCTCGATGACGTCGCGGTGGTCGAGGAAGCCGCTGAGGATCCGTACATTCCCCTGATCACCAGCGTGCCGTCGAGCTATGCGGACACAGAGGGCGCGGCCTTCATCCGACGGCAGTGGAGCAGAGCCACAGAGGGGGTCGGGTACTCGTTCGCGGTCGCGGATGCCGACGACGATCGGGCCTTGGGTCAGATCGGATTGTGGCCTGGTCCGCATGGCCGCGCCTCGATGGGTTACTGGGTCGCGGGATCGGCCCGGGGCCGAGGTGTCGCCTGTGCGGCGTTGCTGGCGATCTCGTCATGGGCCTTGGGGGAGCTGTTGATCGCGCGGCTGGAGTTGCACGTGGAGCCGTGGAACGTGGCGTCGTGGAAGGCGGCGGAGCGAGCGGGCTTCGTCCGGGAAGGGCTACTGCGCGGTTGGCAACAGATCGGCGACGAACGTCGCGACATGTACCTCTATTCCAAGCTGGCGACAGACCTTGCCTGAACCTCACGAGGCAGGAGCCGCGCGACAGCACACCTGACTGACGGCAAGTCCCTGAGACGCCCGGGTCCATTGCCGTCCATTCGGCGTATGTCCCGGGATGAGTGACAGACCGCTGCTTCCGGCGGCATCCCGACGACGCCGCGGTCCGATCCCGGTCGTTCTTCCCACCGACCCCTTCCGGCCGTCGGAGCCGCTTCACCGCCCCCGCCGCCATAGGCGAGTACCGTTCGAGAAGATCAGGAGGCGTTCTGGACCGAGCCCGGCGGCTCGGCCACGATGAGGACATGACGGGAAGCGGATCAGCGCAGCCGCCGACGACGGGCGGAGGAGCAGGATTACGCCTGAACTGGACGGCGGTGAGCGCTCTGGCGGGTGCGATCGCCGCCGTGGTCGCGCTGGTCGCCTACCTGATGCCGCCGACCCCGCCTCCCCAGCCCCAGCCAGACACGGTGGTCCCCACCCCGGCCCCGGAGTCATCGTCACCAGATCCGCCGGTCATCAGCCGGCACGCACCGCCGACTCGGAGCCCATCGCCTGAACCCAGCACGCCCCAGCCGGCAAGCCCCACACGAGCGGCCCCGGTCCCCTCCCCACTGCTGTCAGCGGTCCGGCCCGGCGGATGCGACGAGGCGGCGGCGGCGCTGACCGCGTACGGCCGGAACGCCGGGACCGTCCGCAGCAGCCAGGCGGCCGCGGCCCAGCAGACCTACAGCGACCTGATGGGTGCGGTCCTCGACGCGCAAGGAGCGGTGGCGGCGAAGATCAGTCGGCTGGCCGCCGAATTCCGGGAACTGAACTTCCGCTTGACCGGCATGATCGGCGCCGACCCCAACCAGGTGATCGCGGACATCAAGACGGACGTCGCGGAGCTCAACAGGCTGTGCGGAAGCAACTGACCTGACGACACGTCACAGCCCAGACTGGCGTGCGACGGCTGCGGAGCAGCAGGGGCACGGGGCCGCGCTGGAGCGCCGTTCCACGAAACACGCGCTCATCCCGTCAGCCGCCGCCGGTGTACGCCCGCCTGGCCGAGAGGACGGTGGCGAGCCAGGCCATCGCGCCGACCAGCAGGACGCAGGCGGGAACGAGCCGCGACGGCTCGGCGGGCCACGGGCGTCCGAGGAAGATCCGCTCGGCATGGTCAGCGGGACGGCGGCCGGCACCACGCCGGCTCCGGCCGCGGCCCCGGCGGTCAGCACGGCCTCCCAGCGACATCCTGCGGAGCCGGCCGGGCGTGGCCCCCAGGCGGAGCAGCGTGCGGAATCCCTCCCGCCTGGCCGTCGTGGTCGCCTCCAACCGGTTGGCGACCACGACGAGCACATATCCCAGGAGGACGACGAGGACCGCCACGTTCACCACGACCTCGCCGGGGAAGGCGCCTGACCGCGTGACCAGCGGCGTCGCGGTCGTCTCCGCCCCCGGCCATCGCGCGAGCGGGGCGCCGAAGTCCGGGGCGCGCGAGGCGGCAGGGCGCACCAGAATCGCCGCGGCGAGCCCCGTCGCGGTGTGACCGGCAGCGAGATCGCGGGAGACGATGAGTGGCCCGAAGCCGAGCGCGCGTGCCGGTAGGTCGCCACCACACGGGCCCCCACGGCCGTGCCGTCGCCCATGAGGAGGTCGCGCCTCTGGCCCACCGCGCGCACGCGCTTGTCCACGGCTATCGCGGCTCCTTGGAGGTTGCTCAGGCTGCCGTGGGTGAGGTCCAGGTCGATCACTCCGCCGGCGTCGGGGCCGAGCACCAGGGCGGTCCTGGTTAGGTGACCGGCTCTGCCGCAGGTGGAATACGAATGGCCCGCACGCTTGTCATGAGAGTCGCAAGCAGCACGGAGACCGCAGCCAAACAGGCCAGCGATATTGTGGTACCCAACGAGGAATAAAGCAGGCCGCCGGCAAGTGGTCCCAGTGCGGCACCGACAGAACCCAGCATCTTGTCGACACCTACCACTTGGGAAACAAGACGATCCGGCACGCGATAGAACATGTACGTGTTCACCGCTACGTTCGCCGCCACGCCGGCGAACGTAATTATACTGGAGACAATGGCGAACATCCACACATCAATGGACAAGATCAGAAACGGAAGCACTGCCGCGCATATCCATTGAGAGCAGAGGGCGACGCGAAAGCCGTGCCTGTCGAACAATCGCTTTGCGCCCATCGAGCCTAGAATGCCGCCGAGGCCGGTACAGGCAAAGGCCAGGCCGATGGTGAAAGAGGATGCCCCGGAAAAGGTCGCATCGGTGATGAAAATCAAGTAGGCGGCTTGAAAGACTGCCGTCGAGCACCCGGATGCAAGGGCAGCCCATCTGAGATAGGGATCTCGAACAATGTTGATTACGCCGCCCCAAAGTCCATCATTGTGGTCTGCGTTCTCTTCCCGGTGTGTCGCCGAACTTTTGTCGACGCGGATCCCTAGAAGGGTCAGCACGGAAACCAGGAAGGAGAGCACATCAATCGCAAACGGCATCAGTCTCCCGATGTCGAATAACAGGCCCCCAAGTGGGCGCCCGAGCAATGCAGCTAGGCTGGTACGGCCTTCGATCCCGGCCAGCGCTGCGGGAGTTTGTTCAGGAGACACGATGATGCGAAGGAGCCTTACCTCTGCCAAGGTGTACAGCACTCCAAGAGAGCCCTCGACGAAAGACGCAACGAGCAATACGAATATTTCGCTGCTCTGACTCCAGAGGACTGAAGCCACCACGACAACAATGGCAAGGCCGCGCCCCGACTCGCACGCAAGCATGGTGCGCCGTGGATTCCACCGGGCGACCAGGGGGCCTGCCGGGACACTGAGCAGGAGGCTGGGGATCAGATTGGCGAAGCCAACCCATCCGGCCCAGACTGCGGACCCGGTCTCCGCCAGGACAAGAAGAGGAAAAGCTAGCAGGGCGATGCGGTTTCCAAGAACAGATACTGTAGAACCAGTCAGAAGGAGCGTGAAGTTCTGGCTCTTGCGTAACAGGGAAGTGGAGGATGCGAATCGCATACTGGTCCCGCATTCTGGTCGAGCCGCTATTGTGCCGTTCGCTCGCGGAGAGGTGTTCGTGGAGGAACGCAGGAAATCCATCCGAGGAGGCGAAAATTCCGCACGCCACCTGGACAGATCCTCCGCCGAGATGACAAGTGCGCCCCTGAGGGAACTAGCTCACTAGCGGCGATGGAGCAGCAGTCGCGAGGAGTGGTAGGGCGCCCGGGGCTCGAACCCGGAACCTACGGATTAAAAGTGGATGTTGCTTTCGTCTGCGGCATGCGTCGTGACCTGCGGGAGAGCGCCAGCGTGATCAAGCGCTCCCCATTCCGTTCCACGTATGTTCCGGATCTTCACGAGCCGAGGGAGTCAGCGGTAGGGGTAGATATGGTCGGTAGATCCGATCAGAGCCGGACTGGCGAAACGGGCGGAAGGCAGATGAACGCCCGTGGCGCGTTCGGCAAGGGCCAGAGCGCTGGAGACGGGATCGTCGGGAAAGTCGGGCTGGTCGCCGTCGATGTCCATGCCGAGGTCCTCGACATCCGTTTGGAGCCGGTCGGGGTCGCCCCCCTTCCGAAGGGAATAGGCGTACAGGCTGAACCTGGTGATCAGCTGCCCATCGACGCAGTAGGTGAAGCCGTCATTCTTGATGTTCATGTACACCGCGGCCACGGCTGTACCTGTGGACAGCAGATGGGCCTTGTCGTAGACCGTTCTCGCCCAGCCGTACTCGATCAGGACGGTTCCTCCATCGGCCGTGTAGGCGGCGATGCCCTGTCCTGACTCGCTCGGAGATCCCGGGGTGACGCGAATCCGCCGCAAAGCTTCCGAGGGGACAGGTCCCGCACGAAGCCGGCGCAGAGCCAGGTCTCGTCAGTGCCATCGGTGAACTCCTCGCAGAGCCATTCATAGGTCGCTGCCGTGGCGCCGCCCATTCCCCTACCTCCCGTGGAAGCCGTATCGCGGCGATCATGACAGTGGAGGCTGACAACTCGCTCATGATCCATGCGATGTCAGCTTGGGAAGTCTCTATCGCAACTGGCCGCCGACCTGGGAAGACGCTGACCTGCGAGGGACTGGGGCGAGTGACCGTGGTTCCCCGTGAGACCCCCTTGATCACCCTCCTGACGGGCACACAACGGGCACGCGAGGGACACGGGAGCGTCTCCGCCTCCGTCGCCCTGGTGCCCGGTGGGCCGGGGTTGAGGCACGAAACCCCGGACCGTCGATCGCCCCCAGCCTCGTATGGTGATCAACCACCCTCAGGCGATCGTGAGGGCATATCGGCCTCATGGGGATTCAAGCGATCAATGGGGCTGTGCGATGCTGCGGTGTGGCTCCTTCCGTCGCCGCCATTCCATGGTCACCCCGCGAACAACCAGATGCACCAGCAGAGGTACGCCCACGATCAGTGCGGCTACTCGGAAGAAGGTGGTCTCAAGCTCACCAGATAGTGACTTGAATACCAGAAAGAAGCCCATGTACAGCTGGTAGCCGCTACCGAACCACGCCCGGATGCGCGGGATGCTGTGGAGAATAGCCACGCTGAAGAGGGCGAAGCTAAAAATCAGGAAGAACGCGGGGGCTGTAAGAGGCTCAAGGAGGAGTAGGGCCATCCCTCCGGTGAGGCCGACCACCGAGGCGGTGATCGTGACGACCTTTTGGGGCAGAGAAAGGTAGTCAAACCACGACTTCGAGTCCACAGGGATCACCTGATCACTCTCCCACGACGAGGCGATGGCTGACCAGTTCCGTGATGGAGGGCAGCAACCACGGAATGGCATTCCGGGTCACAGTCATCACGGAGCAGGCCGGTAGACGTCAGCCGAAGGGCTGGCAGGGGCCGCGTAGCGGTTGGGCTGGTGGCCGAAGTGCTCCTTGGCGGTGGCGCGCTACCAGATATGGCGGGTTGGTTGGTACGGTGCGGCGACGGCCCGGAGTCCTGCTCGCGCGCTGGGGAGTCATGGACGTCCGTGATGATCGCATGCAGGGTGCGCGCGGAGACGCTGACGGTGCCGTGCCGACATCCCGTGCGACCAGCAATCCCCTGCTACAGGGACCGTGATCGGTGCAGTTCCCAAGCTGACAGCGCGGGTTCGATTCCCGTCACCCGCTCTCAGAGCGCGGGCCGTTCGGTCAGTGCGGCGCGGTAGGCGTGCGGTGGCCGGCCCGATGTCCCGCCGCCGTCCGGGACCGGCCCCCAGGCCGCACGCCCGGACGGCGGGCGGGCGGAGGGCCGGGGGTACGGCGGCGCGCCGCGCCGCCGCTTGATACCTATGAGAACAATTCGGCAAGTTGCCCGGCTGCTATGAGCTGGGTCCGACGAGATGCGTATTGGCGGCACGTGCGGCCTCGGCGAGTTCCGGCAACGTGATGACCGTGACTCCTGCGGCGGTCAGGGCCTCGGTGCCGTTGGCGTCGATGACGAAGGTGGGCGGCTATATGGGCCACACGCAGCATCGAGGAGAAAGCCCAGCTCAGGGTCAGGATGCGAGGCGAGGAGTGGTAGGGCGCCCGGGGCTCGAACCCGGAACCTACGGATTAAAAGTCCGCAGCTCTGCCAATTGAGCTAACGCCCCATGCACAGCAAGGGTACAGAGACTACCGGCCGGTACGCGACGCCGTTCTCGCCTCATCACAGTAGCGGATCGCGGCCCGGCCGGATGCGGCCCGAGGCCGGTCGTCACCGGAACGCGTCGAGCCCCGTGAGGGCCTTGCCCAGCGTCAGCAGGTGCACCTCCTGCGTGCCCTCGTACGTGAGCACGCTCTCCAGGTTGTTCATGTGCCGGATGACCGGATACTCCAGGGTGATCCCGTTGCCGCCCAGCACCGAGCGTGCCTGCCGGGCGATGTCCAGGGCCGCGCGCACGTTCGCCAGCTTGCCGAAGCTGATCTGCTGCGGCTCCAGGCGCCCCGCGTCCTTGAGCTCTCCCAGGTGGAACGCGGTCAGTGACGCCTGCGTCATGCCCACGTACATCCACGCGAGCTTCTCCTGCGTGAGCTGGAACGACCCGATCGGCTTGCCGAACTGCACGCGCGTCTTCGCGTACTCCACCGCCGCCTCCAGGCACGCGCGCGCCGCGCCCACGACCCCCCAGAGGATGCCGAACCGCGCCTCCGACAGGCACGACAGCGGGCCCTTCAGGCCCGTCACCCCGGGCAGTACGGCGGAGCCCGGCAGGCGAACGTCATCGAAGTACAGGGACGACGTCACCGAGGCCCTCAGGGACAGCTTGCGGTGGATCTCAGGGGCGGAGAAGCCCGGTGTGGAGGTCGGCACGACGAAGCCGCGGATGCCCTCGTCGGTCTGCGCCCACACGACGGCGACGTCGGCGACCGAGCCGTTGGTGATCCACATCTTGGAGCCGTTGAGGATCCAGTCGGACCCGTCGCGCTTGGCGTAGGTGCGCATGCCGGACGGGTCGGAGCCGTGGTCGGGCTCGGTCAGGCCGAAGCAGCCGATCGCCTCGCCGGCCGCCATCCGGGGCAGCCACTCCTCCTTCTGCTCGTCGGAGCCGTACCGCCAGATGGGGAACATGGCCAGCGAGCCCTGCACCGACACGAAGGAACGCAGCCCCGAGTCGCCGGCCTCCAGCTCGCGGCAGGCCACGCCGTACGACACGGCGTCGGTGCCGGCGCAGCCGTACCCCTCCAGGTGCATGCCGAGCAGCCCGAGCGCCCCCAGTTCGGGGGCGAGCTCGCGGGCCGGGAACACGCCCTGCTCGAACCAGTCGGCCACGTGCGGCAGGACGCGGTCGGACACGAACGAGGCAACCGTGTCGCGGATCAGCCGCTGATCACCGTTGAGCCGGTCGTCGACGCGCAGCAGGTCGTCCATCGCGATCCTCTCTCGCACAAGCGCCTACACGTAAGGGGCTACCAGGGTTTCTACAGGGTGATTCCCGATGTGCCAAAGAGGGGCGCGGGGGCACGCTTAAGACATGAACGACAACATCAAGCAGTTGCGCAGGACTCACGACGGCAGGATCATCGGCGGCGTCTGCTCGGGCATCGGGGAGTACCTCGGCGTCGACGCCAACCTGGTCCGCATAGCGCTCGCGGTGGCGACGCTCTTCGGCGGGGTGGGGGTCGGCCTGTACGCGATCGGCTGGCTGCTCATGCCGGAGCAGGGCAGGGACACCTCGATCGTCCAGGACGTGCTGGCCAAGCAGCAGGCCAAGTCCACCTGGCAGTCCAGCACCACCACCCCCGCCTCCTGGGACGACGAGCAGAAGCCCCAGCAGTGATCAGGTCGGCGCCGAGGCGCGGACCCGGCGTGGGCCGTCGGTCCGGGACTCGGTCCAGAGCATGGCCAGCGCGGCCGCGCACGTCACCCCCATGACGCCGGCCAGCGCGACCACGAGCTCCGGGCCGAGTCTCTCGGCGGCCAGGCCGCCCACGAGGATCCCGGCGCCCTGCGCGGCCATCAGCCCCGACTGCGCCAGCCCGAACGCCTGCCCGCGCCGCTCCGCGGGCACCCGTTGCACGAACGCGGCGTTGGCCGCGAGCTGGTACGCCCCGCCCACCCCCGACAGGACCCAGGCCGCCAGCACCACGACGAGCGGCGGCCGGAGCGCGCTGAGCACCAGCGGCAGGCAGCTGAGCACCGCCATCCAGCCCATCAGCCGCAACCGCCGCGACGGCGAGACGAACCTGCTGAACAGGAACGCCCCCAGCACCGTGCCCGTCGGCATCGCCGCCATCAGCAGCCCGGTCACCACCGGGGCGGGCAGCGTGCCGGTGGCCAGAGTCGCCGCGTACGGCGCAGCCAGCCCCTCCGGCAGCACGTAGAACCCGCAGAGCCAGGCGAACATCACCAGCGTGCGCAGCCCCTTGTCGCCGAAGACCAGCCGCGCGCCCTCCCTGGTCATCGCCCACATGGACGGCCGGTCCTTCTCGGGCACCGCCGACGGCCGCCGCCGTACCCCCGAGACCAGGATCAGCGCCGAGCCGAGGAACGTGGCCGCGTCGAGCGCCAGCGCGCGGTACGGGCCCAGCGTGGCGATCACCGCGCCGCCCGCGGCGAAACCGAGCATCTGGACGGCCTGGTTCGTCATGTTCTGCAGCGCCGTGCCCACGACGTACCGGTCGCCCTCCAGCACCTCCGGCAGCAACGCCGCCCGCGCGGCCGAGAACGGCGCGCCGAGCAGCACCACCAGGAACACCAGGGCGCACAGCACCGGGAACGGCATGCCCGGCAGGGCCATGACGGCCACCAGGGCCGCACGCACCAGGTCGCAGGCCAGCATGACGCCCCTGCGGGCGAACCGGTCGGCCAGCCCGGCCAGCAGCGGGCCGCCGGCGATCGACGGCAGGTAGGTCAGCGCGTAGACGGCGGCGGTGGCGAGCGGCGAGCCGGTGCGGTCGTAGACGAGGACGGCGAGGGCCACCTGGGCGAGCTGGTCGCCGAGGAGGGACAGGCCCTGGCCGTACCAGAGGGCCCGGAACTCGCCGATGGCGAGGACCTCGCCGTAGGTGGCTTGGTGCTCTTCAGCACGGCGATGCCGTCCCGGCAGCCGTCGCGTCCGCATGGCCCCCATTGGACTCCGCTGTGCCTGACTCTGAGTATTCAGTACGTCACCTAAGGTGCCTGATCAGGCCTCATACCGCAAGCAGAAGAGGACAACCGGCGCCTCCGGGTCACCAGCCCAGCTCGTGCAGGCGCGCGTCGTCGATGCCGAAGTGGTGCCCCACCTCGTGCACCACCGTGATCCGTACCTCGCGCACGACCTGCTCCTCGGTGTCGCAGATCCGGCAGATCGCATTGCGGTAGATCTCAATCCGGTCGGGAAGAACCGCTGAGTACCAGTCGCCACGCTCGGTAAGGGGAATTCCGGTGTACAGGCCCAGAAGGTTGGGTTCAGGCGGATCGTCCACCACCGTGACGACGACGTTGCTCATGACGCGGATCAGCTCAGGGGGGATCGTGTCCAGCGCCTCGGCGACGAGCTCCTCGAACTTCTCCCGCGTAACCTCGATCACAGGTGCCATTCTGCCTCGCGAGGCGGGTAGGCAAGTCACCGTATGAATGTCGTTCGCATCCTCCGGACAGTCGTCATGTCCAGAGCGTCGAAGGTCGCTGCCGTGCTCCTGGTCGCGGCTGCCGGCGCCTGGCTCGGCATATTTCTCAGCGGTACCGTCCGGGCCCAGGTGGGTCCCGTCGAGACCGGGATGTCGCTGCGCCCGGCCTGGCGCGGCGAGACGGTCGTCGACGCGAGCCCGCTGGGCACGCTCACGTTCCACACGCACGACGCGCCGCTGCGGCTGCGCATCTCCCTCGAGAACATCGACCAGGAACGCGCCAAGGCCCTCCTCGAGGACCCGCGCCTGACGGACCGGCTGCCCGGCATCGTCGAGCGTGACCTGCTCGACGGCGTGCGCGCCCTGGTGATCCGCTCGCTGCTGTGCGCGGGGGCGGGGGCGCTGGTGGTGGGGGTGCTGGTGTTCAGGCGGCCCAAGGTCGCGCTGCTCGGCCTGCTCGCCGCCTCGGTGGGGCTCGCCGGCACGGGCGCGCTCGCCGCGTACACGTTCCGGCCGAACTCGCTGGTCGAGCCGCGCTACTCCGGCCTGGTCGCCGCCGCGCCGTCCCTGGTGGGCAGCGCGGAGTCGATCGTGACGAAGTTCGAGTCGTACCGGTCGCAACTCACCAAGCTCGTGACGAACGTCTCGAAGCTGTACGACACGGTCTCGACGCTGCCGGTGTACGACGGTGACCCCCGCTCCATCCGGGTGCTCCACGTGTCGGACATCCACCTCAACCCGATCGCCTGGAACGTGATCCGGTCCCTGAAGGACCAGTTCGCCGTGGACATGATCGTCGACACGGGCGACATCTCCGACCACGGCACCAAGCCCGAGAACAAGTTCGTGGAGGAGATCGGCCGGCTCGGCGTCCCGTACGTCTTCACCCGCGGCAACCACGACTCCATGACCACCCAGAAGGCCGTCGCGAAGCAGAAGAACGCCGTCGTGCTGGACGACAAGTCGCAGAACGTGGGCGGCCTGACCATCTACGGCCTGGGCGACCCGCGCTTCACCCCGGACAAGTCAGTGGCGGTCGACTCGGACCCCGCCAAACTGGAGCAGTGGGGACGAGACCACCTCGCCAAGGTGGGCAAGCCGGACCTGGTGGCGGTCCACGACGGGATCATCGGCCGCGGCTTCTCCGGGGCCACGCCCATGGTCCTCGCAGGTCACGCCCACGCCCGCTCCACCACCCTGCTGCCCACGGGCACGCGCGTCCTCGTCCAGGGCTCCACGGGCGGAGCCGGCCTGCGCGCCCTCGAACACGCCGAGCCGACCCCCGTCCAGGCGTCCGTTCTGTACTTCGACCGGGAGACAAAACGCCTGCAGGCCTGGGACGACATCACTCTCGGCGGGCTGGGGGAGCAGTCGGTGTACATCCAGCGTCACGTGGAGCAGAACCCGGGACGTATGATTTCCCCAGCGCCAACGAACGCCCCGACGCCATCGGGAACCGTGAGTGGCACGCCATCGCCGGCCGCCGGTCCGCCACTTTGGCATCAGGGGCAATCGTCCCCTATGCTTCAGAGGTCTCCGACGGAAGGCGACAGGGAAACCTGAGCCCCCATCGTCTAGCGGCCTAGGACACCGCCCTTTCAAGGCGGCGGCACGGGTTCGAATCCCGTTGGGGGCACCGCGAAGCGCCTGGCGCTACCGGGAAACGGAAGGTCGAAGACCTCCGAAGAACTGGTAAGCTAAGCGAGTCGCAAGGCAAGAACAGCAAGACAAGCAAGGTCCTGTAGAGCAGTTTGGAGTGCTCGCCACCCTGTCAAGGTGGAGGTCGCGGGTTCAAGTCCCGTCAGGACCGCTCTGGGTCAGGTAGCTCAGTTGGTACGAGCGTCCGCCTGAAAAGCGGAAGGTCGGCAGTTCGACCCTGCCCCTGACCACCTTTTTGAACAACCGAGATGCCCCGAAGCGTTCAATCGCTCCGGGGCGTTTTTGCGTCCGGGACAGTATCGCCGGGGTGGAGTGTCGGTTGGACCACGGCATCAGTCCCGCGCACCTCGCCGTCGAGACGGAGGACGCCGAGAAGCTTCAGGGGCACGGCGGGATCATCCTCTTCCGCCGCGAGCTCGACGGCTACCTGCGCATGCTGTGCCCTCTCACATGCTGATGCGGCCGCGAGGGCGGCCGGGGACAGCCCTCGTACATCCCCGGTCCGCCGCCGTCCGTCCGCCTGTCGCTCACCGGTGTCCCCGCGCGACGACGGCGATGTCAGGAGCGAAGCCGTGCCCGGGTCATGGGACGTCTCCCGCGTTGTCGACGATGCCGGTGGCCACCTGGGCCACGGAGGACATCACCTCGCCCTCGGGCGACCCGCCGTTCGGGGAGGCGGACGTTGACGGCGATCCGCCCAGATGGACGGTGCGTCCGCCGAGCAGGGCGTAGGTGTTCGGGTCGACGATGACTTCCCGGCGTGTGTCCTCGACGTCCATGTAGATCCCCACTCCCTCCCGGTCGAGGAGGTCGCGCACCCTCTCCACGCCGACGCCGTCCAGTCGCGAGAGGACGGTGTAGAGAGCGGCGCGCAGGCGAGCCGGCGGAGCGCCTTGCTCAAGGATGAGCTTTGTATGGATGAACACCGCCTGTGCCCTGGGCACGGGAATCTCCCTGGCGTCCTTCTCGAGGCGTTCCAGCAAGGCGGACGGCTCCAGCGGGAGCGAGCGCAGGTAGGCGGGGTCGAGCCGGAGGCGGGGGTCCTCCCCGCCTGCGCGTCTCTTGAGCGTCGTGCTGCCTTCCTTCCGGAGGGCCCTCTCCTTGCCGTCACCTCGGACCCACAATTCGGTGGTGTACCGCGGGACCTTCTCGCTCAGTTCGTTCGCGAACTTGGAGGATCCGTAGAAGTCCCATTTGACGTAGACCCACTGATCGTCCCGCGGGTAGACATCCGGCTGGTGGACCGCCGCCGCCGTCGCGCGCTTGGCCAGGGTTTCGGCGTTGGCGACGGACAGCCACGCCGGGGCGCTGGCGGTCCCCTTCCCTGGGCCGGCCGTGGGGAGGTTCTGCACCACCGTGACGCCGGCCGCGATCGTGATGCCGAGGGCTCCTACGGCGGCGACGCGCAGCACCGGACGGGGGAGCCGGCGGCGCCGCGGCTCGGGAGTCATCGAGGCCAGCAGCCGCCGCCGGGCGCCGTGGAGGTCGCCCGCCTCGCTCTGTCGCACCTGCGAGCGCAGGTCGCGGACCAGGTCCAGGTCGTTCATCATGCCTCCTCGATGACGTCGGTCGGATTGCTGCCGCCCAGCGCGTGGGCGATCTTGCGGCGAGCGCGCGACAGCCGGGACCGCACGGTACCGACGGGCACGTCCAGCGCCCGTGCCGTCTCCTCGTAACTGAGGTCACCCCAGGCGATCAGCAGCAGCACGTCGCGCTGGTCTCGCCCCAGCTTGGCCAGGGCCGCCGCGAGCCGTTCCCGGGTCGCCGAGGCGGACAGCCGGGCGACCACGCGTTCGTCGAAGGCCGCCGCCACAGGGTCCTCGCCCGTTCGCGCCAGTGCCCGGTATCCGCGTATCTCCGACCTCCGGTGGGTGCCGATGATGTTGGTGGTGATGCCGTACAGCCATGGCAAGGCGTCCGCGCGGTCGAACGCGTACCTGTGCCGCTTCTCGAATGCCCTGGTGAAGGTCTCGGCCACCACGTCCTCCGCGTGGGCCGGACCGAGGCGCCGGACGACGTAGCGGTGCAGTACGGCGGCATGCCGGTCGAACAGCTCGGCGAAACGCTCAGGCTCGCGCAGCGACGCTCTGATGACCGCCGAGTCTTCCGGGGGGGCCGGCTCGACGACTGCCGCCGGGACCTCTGCCGGAGCCGGTCCTGACGCGTCCGCCCAGGAGGGTGTTCGCGACCGGGCGGACCCCGCGATGTGGACCCTCAGGCCCGCCATGGGCGGCTCTCCGTGTGGAATGGATGTCACGACCGTACTTATCCGGATGCGCGAAGGAGGTTCCAGTGCAAGAGGCGGCGACGGTCATGCACAGACCCGTGATCGACTACCAGGTCGACATGACGGCGCTCCTTCTCGCCAATGGAGCGGCTGCGGGGCCTTTTGATCTCCAGTGGCGGCAATGACGTTCACTGACGCGCCAGATCGGTCAACGGCGGACCCGGAAGCGCAGGTGGAGCACCCGGCTGCCCTGGATCACCACGTCGGGATCCTCCAGCAGGTGCTGTGCGTCGACCGACCCGAAGTACCGCTTGCCGGTCCCGAACACCACGGGCGCGACGTCCATGCGCACCTCGTCGATCAGGCCCGCGGCAAGCACCTGGCCGCCGACGTCGCCGGCGGCGACCTCGACCGTGCGGTCACCCGCGAGCTCCTGCGCCCTGGCCATGGCGGTCTCGACGCCGTCGACGAAGTGGAACGGCGCCTCGGAGTCCCAGCCCTCGGGCGTCGGCCGGTGCGACACGACGACCACGTGGTCGATCCCGGACGGTGGCTTGCCGCCCCAGCCGTCCGTCATGTCGAAGACGTGGCGGCCGACGACGGTCACCCCGATCTGGTCCCAGTACGGCCGGGTGTAGTCGTAGGACGCCTGCGACACCTTCGTCTCCCCGGTCTCGTCCAACGGGACGTCGCCGCTGGACAGCCAGTCGAACAGGTGTCCGACCTGGTCGTTCCGGTCCGCGATGAAGCCGTCAACCGACACCGTGCCGTACATGACCACCTTGCCCATGGGGCGCTCTCCTCTGCTCGGGAAGTGCCCATACTGGCGTATCGGGAGTGGCCGGCTCTTGTAAGAAATCAATCGGCCGGCAGCGGCCAGCCATCCATCACGTGGCCGGGATGTTCGCGCAGGAACCGCCGCCGGACTTCGACGTACCGGGTCGGCGTGAGCCCGGTGAACGCCCGGAACTCGTGGCCGAAGTGGGCCTGGTCGAAGTAGCCGGCGCCACCGGCGAGGTCGCCCCAGTCGATCGGTCCGGTGGGGTCGATCGCGAACACGGTGGCGGCGAAGCGGTAGGTGCGGGCCAGCCGCTTCGGCGTGACGCCGATGAGCTCCTTGAACCGCTGTGCCAGATGGGTGCTGCTGACACCGGCGGCCACGCTCAGGTCGCCGATCGCCACCGCCCCGCTGGTCGCCGCGATGACGCGGCTCGTATGGCGGACCAGCCCCAGGCCGGCGGTCTCGCGCAGCCGTCGCATCAGCTCCTGCTCGAGCAGCGTCAGCATCTCGTGCGGTCCGTCCGCCGTGGCCAGCCGGTCTCGCAGCTCGGCAATGGCGGACCGGCCCCAAACCTGCTCCACCGTCACCGGCCGGTCACACAGCTCGGCCGCGGGCATCGGCAGGAACGGCGCCACTCCCCACGGCTTGAAGTGCACGCCGACTGACCGGGTCCCCGGCGGGTAGCCGAACTCGAAGGCGCGGGTGGGAGTGGTGACCACGCAGCCGTCGGCGTACTCGGCCGTCTCGATGTCGGCGCCGGCACGGATGCGGAACGACGCCCCGAGGTTGACGATGAGCAACGCCGCCGGCATCGGCGGCAGCGTCAGCCGGGCGTACGGCGGCGCGCCCTCCAGGTAGTAGAGGTCGTCGATCAGCCCGTCCAGCGGCGGTCGCGGCACTCTGGACACGTACTCCACGCGTCCCAGCATCGCCGATGCACGGGTGGGCCGCCAGGTCGTCGCCAGGCGGCCGGCTGGTGAGTGAGCCTTGGATCGGCGCCCCTGGGCTCCTTTCCATCGGCGGGCGACTCGGCTGCTGCACACGGACCTGCTGATCGTCCGTGGCTCCCGAGACCGAGCAGGCCGGGCGGGACTCCTTGCAGACCGACATGGTCCGTCCGGTGGAGCTGAAGTGCGAGCACTGTCACCGCTCGCTGGCCGTCAGCTCCGAGGCGCCGGGGATCCGCCTTCTCAGCTGAGTCCCGGTGAGGCTCTGAGGAGGCCGGTCTCGTACGCGGCCGCGACCGCCGCGGCCCGATCGTTCACGCCGAGCTTGGCGAAGATGTGCAGCAGGTGGGTCTTCACCGTCGCCTCCGTGACGAACAGTTTCCCCGCGACCTCGCGGTTGGTGGCGCCGCGGGCGATGAGCGCGAGCACCTCCAGCTCCCGCGGGCTGAGCGTCCGCTGCTCCGGTGCGCGGGCCTTGCGCGTCAGCACGCCGGCCACGGTGGGGGACAGCACCGCCTCGCCGCGGGCCGCGGCCTGCACGGCGCGGCGCAGGTCGGCCCGCGGGGTGTCCTTGAGCAGGTAGCCGGTGGCGCCCTGCTCGATCGCGGGCAGGACGTCGGCGTCGTCGTCGAACGTGGTCAGGACGAGGACCCGGATCTCGGGCGCCTGCCGGCGTAACCGGCGGATGACCTCGACTCCACCCATCTGGGGCATCCGCAGGTCCAGGAGTACGACGTCGGGCCTGGTCCGCAGCGCGACCACGAGCGCCTCGGGGCCGTCGGCCGCCTCTCCGACGACCTCGAAGTCGGCGGAGGTGGCGAAGATCTCCCGTAACCCGTCGCGGACGACCGGGTGGTCGTCGACGACGATCAGGCGAATCGGCATGGCCAAACGATCTCACCCCGCCGGGATGGCCGGAACGGTGGCGGAGATGCCCGTTCCCTGGCCGGGCGCCGTCTCGACGGTGAAGTTCCCGGCGAGCCGGGTGATCCGCTGCTGCATCGCGACGAGGCCGAAGCCGCTGCCGTCGAGCGGGTCCGCCGCCTCCGGGGCGAAGCCGCGCCCGTCGTCGCGCACGTCCAGGGCGACGACGTCCTCCATGTACGACAGGGTGAGGCCGACCCGGCCGGCCGAGGCGTGCTTGCCGACGTTGGCCAGCGCCTCCTGGGCCACCCGGAGCAGCGAGGTCTCCACCTCCATGTGCAGCGGCCGGGCGTCGCCGGTGACGGTGACCGTGGCGGGCACGCCGCTGGTCCGTGACCACCTCTCGGCGATGTCCCGCAGGGCGGTGGCGAGCTGGGCCTCGTCCAGCGGCGCCGGGCGCAGCGCCTGGACCGAGCGGCGGGCCTCTGCCAGGCTCTCCCGGGCCAGGTCGCGTACGGTGGTCAGGCGCGAGCGCGTGGCGGTCACGTCGTCGAGCGTCTCGTCGGCGGCCTCCAGCTGGGTGAGGATGGCGGTCAGTCCCTGCGCCAGGGTGTCGTGGATCTCCCTGGCCATGCGCTGCCGTTCCCCGAGTACCCCGGCCTCCCGGGCCCGGGTCAGGAGCTGGGCCTGGAGGTTGGCGTTGTCCTCGGCGAGCGCGGCCAGCTTGGCGCCGGTCTCCCTCAACTGAGCGATCATGGTCTTGCGCTGTTCGCTCTGCTCGGCGATGGTCTGGATGATCAGGCCGACGGTGGAGGCGACGAGGACTCCGACGACGAACGACAGGGCGAGCTCGCTCGGTGTCCGGCCGGTCTGCGGACGGGAGGCGATCAGCACGCCGACGGTCACCGCCACCCCTCCGTACGCCCACCACCCGCGCAACAGGGCGAAGCACTGGACGAACGCCCCGATGCCGGTCACCGTGAACACGTTGTCGAACCGGACCAGCGTCCCGACCGCTGCGAGCAGCACGGCGAAGTAGACGACCAGGAGCGCCGGCCGCGTGGTCCAGTCGGGGTGCGCGGTCACCATCAGCCAGTGCCAGGCCACGGCGAACAGCGCCAGCGCCAGCACTTCCAGCCGCCACTCCCGCAGCAGCGAGTAGACGGCGGGAAGCAGGACGAGCAGGTACGGCACGGCTGCCTGGACACGGTCCCACCGCGAGGGGCCGCCGGAGGTCACCACCGGAACGTCCGGAGGGCGACGCCGCCGAAGACCACGAAGACCGCGACCATGACGCCCAGCGTAACCGGGGACGGCGCGGCGCCGGCCCATCCGTCGCGGATCGCCCGCACGGCCGGCGCCATGGGCGTCAGGTCGCCGATGGCGCGCATCGAACCGGACAGGCTCTCGCGCGGGATCACGACGCCGGACAGGAAGACCATCGGGAAGAACAGGCTCAGCCCGATGACGGTCGCGGCGCGGCCGCTGGGCACCACCGAGCCGAGGACGAGCCCGACGGCGCCCAGGCTCAGCGCCCCCAGCAGCCACGCCACCAGGACGCCCGCGAGGTTCGCGGGCGCCGTCAGCCCGTACGCGGCCAGCCCGATGACCGTCAGCAGCGCGGTGCCGAGCACCGCCAGCAGCATGTGCGCCGCCCACTGCGCCCCGAACAGCATGGCGGGCGAGGCGGGGGTGACGTGGAGTCGCTTCAGCACGCGCCGCTCCCTGTACTGGGCCAGCGTGGCGGGGAGGATGACCAGCGCCGCCAGCCCGATGACGAACACCATGAGCATCGGCACCGTGGCGTCGATCAGCGGCGTCCCGCCGGGCAGTGGCTTGTTGCCACCGCGCAGCTTGACCCACAGCATGATCGCCGGGAAGGCCAGCGCGAAGAAGCCCGACATGGGGTCTCGCATGGCCAGCTTGAGCTCGATGGCGATGACGTGCCTGAAGCCCCTCATGACAGGTCCCTTCCGGTCAGGGTGAAGTACGCGTTCTCCAGCGAATCGGCCCCGGCCTCGGCGATCAGCGCGCCGGGGGCACCCTCGGCGACGACCCGGCCGTGGTCGACGACCGCGATGCGGTCGCAGAGCGCCTCGGCCTCGTCCATGAAGTGGGTGACGAGCACGACGGTGACGCCGCGCTCGCGCATGGCCCGGATCAGTCCCCAGGTGGTGCGGCGGGCGTCGGGGTCCAGGCCGGTGGTGAGCTCGTCGAGGAAGACGACCTCGGGGTCGCCGACGAGGGCCAGCGCGATGAACAGCCGCTGCTTCCAGCCGCCGGACAGGTCGGCGAAGCGGGCGTTCCTCCGGTCGGACAGGCCCCACTCGTCCATGAGGCTCCGCCACTCGGCCGGTCGCCGGTAGAGGGAGGCGTACATCCGCAGGGCCTCGCCGACCTTGATCGCATCGGGCAGGGCCGCCTCCTGCAGCTGGGCGCCGATGCGTTCCAGCAGCTCGCGCCGCTCGCGGTGCGGGTCCAGGCCGAGGACTCGCAGGCGGCCGCCGTCCGGCCGCCGCAGCCCGGAGGCGCACTCCACGAGCGTGGTCTTGCCCGCCCCGTTGGGCCCGGCGATGCCGAAGATCTCGCCGGGCTCCACTGTCAGGGTGACGCCGTCCAGCGCCGTGTTCCCCTTGTACGTCTTGCGCAGGTCGCTGATCTCGATGACTGCCATGATCGAAGGGTCTCCCGCGGACGCCGCCGCGAGTATCCGCCGATCGGTGGATACGAGACGGTCGCAGGGCCCCGTCACATTCGCCGCGTTCCGCGGGTCCACCGGTCGTACCCGCGAGAAAGGAACGTGACGCGGTGGGCGAACGGGACTGGCTGACGGAGCGTTTCGAGGAGCACCGGCCGCAGCGGCGGGCGGTGGCCTACCGGATGCTCGGTTCGGTGAGCGAGGTCGAGGACGCCGTGCAGGACGCCTGGCTGCGGCTCGACCGCGCCGACACCAGCGGCCTGGAGAACCTCGGGGCGTGGCTGACCACCGCGGCGGCCGGTGTGGTCGTCACGGTGGGGCGGCGGCCGCTGTCGATCATGGCGTTCACGGTCACGGACGGCCGGATCGCCGCCATCGACGTGCTGTCGGACCCGGAGCGGCTGAACGGGCTCGACCTGACGGTGCTGGACGAATGAGCGGCCCGCATCGCGCGAGCCCGTGATCGCCGGGTTAGTCTGAGGAGGTTAGTTAGTACTCACTAGCCTACTGGATGAGGTGTGTCATGAGAATCACCGTGTTCGGCGCCACCGGAGGCACCGGGTGGCGGGTCGTCGGGCAAGGGCTGGAGGCCGGGCACGAGGTGACGGCCGTGGTGCGGAACCCCGCCGGACTGGAGCGCCACGACCTCAGCGGCCCCCGCCTCACCGTGATCAGAGCCGACGTCATGGACCCGGCGGCGATCCGGCCGGCCGTAGCGGGACGCGACGCGGTGGTGTCGGCCATCGGGCCGCGCGGGCGCGGCCCCACCACCGTCTGCGCCGACGCCACCGCCTCGATCATGGAGGCGATGGAGGCCGAGGGAGTGCGGCGGCTCGTGGTGGTCAGCGCGAGCGGCTTCGTCACCGAGGGCGACGGGCCTCTCACCCGCCTGCTGGCCAAGCCGATACTCAACCGCGTGCTCAGGCACGCCTTCGCCGACATGCGCCGCATGGAGGACCTCGTCCGGGCGAGCGGGCTCGACTGGACGATCGTCCGCCCGCCGCAGCTCACCGAGGGGCCGCGGACCGGCTCCTACCGCAGCGCGATCGACCGCAACGTGCGCGGCGGCGTGCGGGTGTCACGCGCCGACCTGGCCGACTGCGTGCTGCGCTGCCTGGACGAGCGCGGCCCTCTCCACGCGGCCCTGGCGATCGGCAACTGAAGATCCACGCGGCCCTGGCGATCGGCAACCGAAGAGTTCCCTCCCGGCCGGAGAACGCGGTTTCTCCGCCCTTTTTCCCGTCATCGTGAAACCGGTGGAAAACGAGGCTGGGAAACGGGATGAGGCTGTGGTTTCCTTGCCGCGTGCGTGGTGATCTCCTGGATGTCGTTCTGCTCGCCCTGGCGATCGGATTCGGCGTCTCGGGTTACCGGCAGGGATTCATCCTCGGGGTGATGAGCTTCGTCGGTTTCATCGGCGGGTGCGTGTTCGGCGTGTATGTCGCGCCGCCCGTCGCCGCGGCACTGGTCGATGGTGACGTCATGCAGACCCTGGTCGCGGTCGTTGTCGTGCTGGTCGCGGCCATGCTGGGACAGCTCATCTCCTCCACGCTGGGCGCCGTGGTGCGGTCCTATGTGCAGGAACAGCCGGCCAAGGTGCTGGACGCTGTCGGCGGCACAATAGCCGGGGTCCTGTCGGTGCTCGTCATTTCCTGGATGGTGGGCAGCCTGCTGGTCTCCAGCACATTCACGCTGGTGGTGGAACAGATTCGCGGCTCGCTGTTATTGTCGGCCGTCGACCACGCGATGCCCGACGGCGTGCGCGCCTGGCAGAAACCGTTCAAGAAATTCATCGACCGGTCCGAATTCCCGCCCGTGCTCGACGCCATCCAGGGCGACGTCTCCGTCGACGTGCGGCCGCCCGACCCGGCGGTGCTGGGCGACGCCGGGCTCCAGCAGGCGCGTCCGGCCATCGTGCAGGTACGCGGCACGGCGCGGTCCTGCAACAAGCAGATCGAGGGCACCGGGTTCGTGTTCGCGCCCGACCACGTCATGACGAACGCGCACGTCGTCGCGGGCGTGGACACGGCGCTCCAGATCATCGACCACACCGGGCAGCCGCGCCCGGCCACGGTGGTGCGCTTCAACCCGCGGCGTGACGTCGCGGTCCTCTACGTGCCGAACGCCGGCCTGCCGCTGCTCCCCTTCCACGGCGAGGCCGCCAAGGACGACGACGCCATCGTGGCCGGCTACCCCCAGGGGCAGGGGTACAAGCCGAGCCCGGCCAGGATCGCCGCACGCCAGGAGGCCACCAGCCCCGACATCTACCACGAGGACAACGTGACGCGGGACGTCTACCTCATCCGCGGCTCGGTCCAGCCGGGCAACTCCGGCGGGCCGCTGCTCACCCCCGGCGGCCAGGTGCTGGGCGTCGTCTTCGCCGCCGTGGCCGGCCAGGGGGAGAAGGCGTACGCGCTGACCGCCTCGGAGGTCTCCTCCGACGCCCGCCTGGCCGCCACCGCCACCACGCCCGTCAGCACCCGCGAGTGCGACTAGCCCCGGCCCGCCTGCACCATCCGGTGTAGCGCGTACACCGGACGGTGCGCCCCGAAGTGACGGCCGGCGGACGACGCGGCCCCGCCATGTCGCGCCCTAGCGTTGCGCCGGCGGTCTCCGATCCCGGGATCGCCCACGCCATACGCACTCACGGAGGAACCACCATGACGAGGACATCCATCGCCACGGTCGCCGGGCTGATCCTGACCGCGGGTCTGCTGGGATCGGGAGCCGTCGCCGCGTCCGCCGCCGACGGGACGGGCACCCCGGCCCGCGCCGCCACTGCCACGACGGCCGCACCGAAGCCGCCGAAGGGCGCCAGAGCGGTGGTCCAGGTCGGCCCGAACCCCACGACCAGGCGCGGCCAGGAGGTGACGATCACCGGCAACTGCGGGGGAGGCGAGAAGCTCAAGGCCGTGATCGGCGGCCTCACGCAGCGACCGTCCCTGACCAACATCCGCATCATCGACGACAATCCTCAAGGATTCGTGGCGAAGGCCAACCTCGCCCGCGAGATCGGCAACGGCGTCGGCCCCGTCCTGGTCGACTGCGGCGGCGAGGTGGGCGTGACCCTCCTGGTCACCCACATGTGACCCGCCGCGGTTCCCCCGCGCAGAAAGGATTATCCGCTTGGCCGCGAGCCCCACACCGCGACAGGCCGCGGCGCCCGTGCCGCGGACACCGGCCGCAGCCCCGATGCTGCGCCAACCGGCCTCCGTCCGTCACGCGGCCAGACTCGCGGACGCCGCGCTCGCCGCGCTCACCGTGGTCGGCGTCATGACCGGCGTCCTGGCCGCCTCGCCCCACGAGTCCCCCTGGGACGGCCTGATCCAGCTCTCGCTGTTCCTCGGGGCGCTCATGTTCGTGCGGCGCCGGCTGCCCATGACCGTCCTCCTGCTGTCCATCGCCGCGATCTTCGTCTACCGTGCCGGCAGCGACTTCGAGGGCGGCTGGATCTGGCCGGCGTCGGCCGCGTACTTCACCGCCGCCACCACCCGGCACGTGCGGTGGGTGGCGCTCATCGGCGTCGCCCAGCTCGTCTACGCGGCCGTCGACTTCTGGCCGGTCCTCGACAGGACCGTCAGCCGCTTCGTCGTCCACATCGCCGGGGAGGGGCTGCTGCTGGCGCTCCTCATCGCCGCGGGTCTCGCCTACGCGAGCACCGTGCGCTGGCGGGAGCGGCTGCGGGAGACCGACGGCCGCGCCCGCGACGCCGAGGAGCGGCTGCGGGTCTCCCGCGAGGTGCACGACATCGTCGCCCACACCCTCGCGGTCGTCGGCGTCCAGCTCAACGTCGCCGCCGACACCCTGCAGGAAGCCCCGGACGAGGCCGCCGAGGCGCTGCGCGTGGCCAAGAACGTCCGCAACCGCGCGATGGCCGACCTCGCCTCGCTCATCGGCGTCCTGCGCGACGGCCCCGGCGACACCGCTCCCCAGCCCGATCTGGCCGCGCTGCACACGCTCACCGCCGACGCCCGGGCCGCCGGGCTCGCCGTGGTCCTCGACGAGCGCGGCGACCCCTCGGCCGTCCCGGCCGCGCCGGCCGTGGCCGTCCACCGCGTCGTCCAGGAGGCCCTCACCAACACGCTGAAGCACGCCGGGGCGTCCAAGGTCGAGGTGACGGTCGAGTACGGGACCCGGTCCGTCACCGTCGAGATCAAGGATGACGGCCGGGGCGGCCATGACGGCGCCGAGATCAGGGAGAGGCACGGCCTGATCGGCATGCGGGAGCGGGTGAGCGCACTCGGGGGCACGCTCACCGTGGGCCCCGTCACGGACGGCTTCGCGGTGAAGGCCGAGATCCCCGTGGCAGGCTGGAAGGCATGACGATCAGGGTGCTCCTCGCCGACGACCAGGCGCTCGTCCGGGCCGGGTTCCGCAGCCTGCTGGCCCGTTCCCGGGACATCACGGTCGTCGGCGAGGCCGCCACCGGCGAGGAGGCCGTGGCGCTGGCGGCGAGCAGCCGGCCGGACGTGGTGCTCATGGACATCCGCATGCCGGGCGGCGACGGCATCACCGCCACCCGGCGCATCCTCGACGCCCCCGCCGGGGCCGTCCGCCGCGTGATCATCCTCACCACCTTCGACACCGACGAGCACGTCTTCGCCGCGCTGCGCGCCGGAGCCAGCGGCTTCCTCACCAAGGAGATCGAACCGGCCGAGCTGCGCCGCGCGGTCGCCGCCGTCGCGGCCGGGGACGCCCTGCTGTCGCCGGGTGTCACCCGCCGCGTGATCGAGCAGTTCGCCCACCGGCAGGACCCGGCCCCCGGCGACGGGCGGCGGCTGGCCGCCCTCACCGCGCGGGAGCTGGAGGCGGTCCGGCTCGTGGCGCTCGGCCTGTCCAACGACCAGATCGCCGAGCGCCTCGTCATCAGCCCGCTCACCGCCAAGACCCACATCACCAGGGCCATCGCCAAGCTCGGCGTGCGCGACCGGGTCCAGCTCGTCATCCTCGCGTACGAGAGCGGCCTGGTCCGGCCCGCGGGACGAGCCGGGCCGCCGCCCGCCTAGCCCGACCAGGGAACCTTCACCTGCGCGTCGTGCGGCTCCGCCGAGCGCGCCGGCGTCGACGCGGCCCGCGGCATCGCCTCACGCGGTGCGGCGGGCCGGGCGGTGAGTCAACCGTTCCGGGCGTTCCCGTGGTTCCGGTGGGGTCGTCCAGCGGATCTCGCCGTCCTGCCACACGTCGGTGGGGGAGAGGCCGGCGGCGGCGGCCACGGCGGCCGACGCCGCGTGGCCGGGGTGGATGTGCGCGACGACCGTACGCACCCCGGCCTCCCGCAGCCAGGCGACGAGGCCGCGCGCGGCCTCGGTGGCGATGCCGCGCCCCTGCCACGAGGCGCCGACCACCCACGCGACCTCGGCCACCGGCCCGTCGTGTTCGACGGTGGCCTGCACGGTGCCGGCGAGACGGCCCTCGTCGCGCACCCGGATCACCCAGTTGAGCCACGACACGGCCGGGTCGGGGGACCCGGCGGCCAGGCGGGCGTAGCGGGCCCGCAGGGCGTCCTCGTCCAGCGGCTCGCCGCCGATGAACGCGTGCAGGGCGGGATCGGCGAGAACCACGGCCATCTCGGCGGCGTGCCCGACGGCCAGCGGAAGCAGATCGAACCGGTCGGTGGCGATGGACGTGATCGTAAGGGGCGAGTCGCTTCCATCTATCTGGAAGCGGATCTTCCTGACTATTGTGATCTCCATCTTTCGGAGGGGGAAAGCGGTTGATGGCGGACGGGCCTGAGGTTTCGCTGGGCAGCGGGTACGTGCTCCTGGACGAGATCGGCGCCGGCGGCATGGGCACCGTCTGGCGGGCGCGGCACCGGGACACCGGCGACGTCGTCGCCGTCAAGCTGCTGCGTGACGGCCTCGC
Organism: Nonomuraea sp. NPDC050691; assembly: GCF_040654455.1. Lineage (NCBI taxonomy): Bacteria > Bacillati > Actinomycetota > Actinomycetes > Streptosporangiales > Streptosporangiaceae > Nonomuraea > Nonomuraea sp. NPDC050691. The sequence goes on along the minus strand of NZ_JBFAIA010000020.1, from coordinate 32,022 downwards.
CGCCGACCAGGACCTGGTGCTGCGCTTCATCCAGGAACGTCAGGTGATGCGCACCTTACGCCATCCCCACATCGTCACGATCCGCGACTTTGTCGTCGAGGGTGAGCGCCTGGCCCTGGTGATGGACCTCGTCGAGGGCGGTGACCTGCGCAAGCTGATCCAGCGGCGCGGCACCCTGCCTCCCGCGGAGGCGGCGGCGCTGCTGGCGCAGACGGCCGGCGCGCTGGCCGCCGCGCACGAGATCGGCGTCGTCCACCGCGACGTCAAGCCGGGCAACGTCCTGCTCGACCGGGCCACCGGTCAGGTCCGGCTGACGGACTTCGGGGTGGCCCGCATCCTGCACGGCCCCGGCATCACCCAGACCAGCGCCGTCATCGGCACACCCGTGTACCTGGCTCCCGAGGTGGCCGACGGCGACGCCGCGACGCCGGCCGTGGACGTGTACGCGCTCGGGCTGATCCTGTACGAGCTGCTCGCCGGGCGTCCGCCGTTCGTGGGCGAGCACCCGATGGTGCTGATCCGGCAGCACGCGATGGCCGCGCCCCGGCGGCTGCCCGGGATGCCCGACCCGCTGTGGGCGATCGTCTCGGCGTGCGCCGCCAAGGACCCTGCCGCGCGTCCCGCCGCCGGAGCGGTGGTGGCGGCGCTGCGTGAGGCCGCGCCCGCGCTGGCGGGTCTTCCGGCGCTGCCGCCGGTCGCGCGCGGTGAGGCCCCGTCGGTCACCTCCGAGCCGCTCGCCCCGCCGGTCCCGCCCACGCCTTCCCCGACCGGCCCGCCGGTCCCATCCGCGCCCGCGCCATCTCCGATCGGCGCGTCCGGCCCGGCCGGCTCACCTGTCCCGTCCCCGTCCGGCGCTTCAGGCCCGTCCGGCCCCACCCCGGCGGGCCTGAACAAACCCGCAGATCCAGGAGGCCCCGGGGACGGTCCTGAGCGGCGGTCGCGCAAGCGGGTGGTCGTGCTCACGGCCGCCGGGGCGGCCCTGGCGGTCAGCGCCGTTGCCGTCGCCTACGTGGCGCCCTGGCGCTCACCCGCCACCGTGACGGCCCAGGACACCGGGTCCCAGCCGGTGCTCGTCGTGCCGTCGGTCCCCGTCTCCACCCCTGGCACCGGGAAACGTGACGAGCCCAAGGGCGGCACGGCCCGCCAGGTGCGTGACGGCACCAGCGCCGAACCCGCCGACCCCCCGTCCGCGCAGCCGAAGAAGAAGATCACCACGCACGAGCCGGCCCCCGGGCCGACCCGGGAGACCGAGCGCGTCCGCTCGTCCGACCAGGACACCACCAAGGAGACAGACGAGGACAAGGCCGACGAAGGCGCCCAGAAGCCCGACACCACCGGCAACGGGACGGAGCCGGACTGGCAGTGCCGGTCCTGGGCCCCGGTGGGCGGGGGCTACACGATGATGGCGCCCTGCATGGCCCTGGTGGACGGCGTCTTCCACATCAAGGGCAGAGTCAAAGGCCCGGCGTCGGTCCGGTCGGACATCCACATCCAGCTCTACAACACCGACGCCGAGAGCAAGGCCTCGCAGCCGTTCATCTGCAAGGGCGTCTCGCCGCCGGTCAACGGCGGCGTCGTGGTGTGCGGCCCGTTCGAGGTCACCGCGCCCCGGACCGGCCAGCTCCACGACGTACGCCAGCGATGGAAGAAACCCTGGATGACCGCGTGGAGCGGCGGCGTGGAGAGCCCCGCCGAGATCTGGTAGCGGCCCGGGCCGGATACCCGGTGGCCGTGAGGGGCACAGGCTGGGATCATCGGGACATGTCCACGGCCTTCGCGATCATCTCCCTGCTGTTCAACGGGCTCATGGCCGGGCTCTTCTACACCTTCTCGACCACGGTCATGCCCGCTTTCAACGCCATCGAGCCGGCCCAGGCCACGGCGGCCATGCGGAGCATCAACAAGAAGATCCTCAACCCGTTGTTCCTGCCGGTCTTCCTGCTGGCGCCCGTGGCGTCGCTGGTGACCGGGGTGCTCCTGCTCGTGGACGGCGCCGCCACGGCGGGCGTCCTCTTCCTGGCGGCGGGGGCGGTCTACCTGCTCGGCACGCTCGGGGCGACGTCCGCGCTGAACGTGCCCATGAACAACGCGCTGGAGGCGGGCAGCATGGACTGGTCCGCGTACGCGCCGCGCTGGACGACGTGGAACCACGTGCGCAGCCTGTCGTGCGTGGCCGCCCTCGTGCTGGCCGGTGTGGCGCTGGTGCTCGTCTAGACGCCTTCCCAGGGCCGCGACCCCGGGCACGATCGGTACGGCGAGGGCCGTACCGATCTCGTCTGTCGTCAGGGACCTACATGTTGATCATGTGGCCGGCCAGGCCGTGGATCGCCTCCTTGACCGCCTCGCCCAGCGTCGGGTGGGCGTGGACGTTGCGCGCGACCTCGTGGACCGTCAGGTCCCACTGCTGGGCCAGCGTCAGCTCCGGCAGCAGCTCCGTCACCTCGGGCCCGATGAGGTGGGCGCCGAGCAGCTCGCCGTACTTGCCGTCGCTGATGACCTTGACGAAGCCCGCGCTGTCGCCGAGGCCGTGGGCCTTGCCGTTGGCGGTGAAGGGGAACTTGGCCACCTTCACGTCGTAGCCCAGGTCGCGGGCCTGCTTCTCGGTGTAGCCGAAGCTGGCCACCTGCGGCTGGCAGTACGTCGCCCGGGGGATCATCACGTAGTCGAGCTCCATGGTCTCCGCGCCGCCGATGGTCTCGGCCGCGATGATGCCCATGGACTCGGCGGCGTGGGCCAGCATGAGCTTGGCCGTGACGTCGCCGATGGCGAAAATGTGCGGCACGCTCGTCCGGCAGCGGCCGTCGATCGCGATGGCGCCCCGGTCGGTGAGGGCCACGCCGGTCTTCTCCAGGCCGTAGCCGTCGACGCGCGGCTGGAAGCCGATCGCCTGCAGCACCTTGTCGGCCTCCAGCACCTGCTGCCGGCCGTCACGCGTCACGGTGACCTTGACGGAGGAGCCCGTGTCGTCGATGGAGTCCACACGGGTGGAGGTGAGGACCTCGATGCCGAGCCGCTTGTAGCGCTTGGCCAGCTCCGCCGACACCTCCTCGTCCTCCAGGGGGACCATCCGGTCGAGGAACTCCACGATCGTCACCTTGACGCCGTAGTTGTGCAGCACGTACGCGAACTCCACGCCGATCGCGCCCGCGCCCGCGATGATGATGCTGCCCGGCAGCTCGCCGGTCATGATCTGCTCTTCGTACGTCACCACGCGCTCCGACAGCGACGTGCCGGGGATCAGCCGGGTGGTGGCGCCGGCGGCGATGATGCAATGGTCGAACGTGATCGTCTCGCCGTTCACCTGGATCGAGTTGGGGTCCAGGAAGGTGCCGCGGCCGTCGTACTCCGTGATGGCGTTCTTCTTCATCAGGTAGTGAACGCCCTTGACCCGGCCGTCCGCCACCTTGCGGCTGCGCGTGAAGGCGGCTCCGTAGTCGAAGGTGACCTCGCCGCTGATGCCGAAGGTCTTGGCCTCGTTGTGGAAGATGTGAGCCAGCTCCGCGTTGCGCAGCAGCGCCTTGGAGGGGATGCAGCCCACGTTCAGGCAGACGCCACCCCAGTACTTCTCCTCGATGACCGCTGCGCGCAGCCCGAGCTGGGCGGCGCGGACCGCGGCCGTGTACCCTCCGGGACCCGCGCCGAGAACGACGACGTCATAGTGAGTGCTCATGAGTCGGACCATACCGTCCACCTAGGTCTACCCCTGACCCTCGCCCCTGCCCCAGTGATACGGAGCCTGTCGGCGGCTTGGATTGCACCCATGACCACTTTCCCCGGCCGCTGGGCCGAAGGCGTCAGCCTCACCCTCGCACCCGTCCTCATGCTCGCCGGCGTGCTGCTCCGCGTGGGGTACGACGGCTTCTTCCCCGCCCAGCTCGCCGCCTTCGCCGAGGCCCCCGCCCTGATGTCCGCCTCGTACGGGTGCTTCGCCCTCGGGAGCTTCCTGCTCTGGCCGGGCGTGCTCGGGCTGGTGCGGCGCTCGCCCGCCTCCCGCCTGGTGCTCTGCGGCGGGATGATGGTGCTGTGCGGCCTGTTCGCCCGCGCCTTCCACGCCGGGGTGAGCCACCTGGCCCTCCAGCTCGTGGACGTCCAGGGCCTGGCCTCCGCGCAGCGGGCCGTGGCCGACGCCTACAGCGCGTTCCACGTCTTCCAGCCGTTCAACGTGGTGCTGTTCTTCGGGTGGGCCGTGCTGGCCGCCGGCCTGTGGCGGGCCGGGACGCTGGGGCTCGTGCCGAGCGTCGCGCTCGGGCTGATGACGGCGCTGCCGATAGGGGTGCTCAAGGGGACCGGCCCGATGTCGCTCCTGGCCGTTGCGGGGCTGTGCGTGGCGCTGGTGCCGTACGGGGTGAAGGTCCTGCGCGAGGGGCCCGCGCCCCGGTGGTGGGCCGTCCCGCTGGCGCTGGCGATCGGCGCGGGCGCCGCGGTCCTCGGCACCATGGGCTGAGCTAGACGTCCACCTTGTACGTCAGCGCCAGCTCGTCGGCCGGCACCCCGCGGATCCCCCAGTTGACCTTGGGCATCTCCACGATGGTGATCTCCACGTCCTCGGCCGGGTAGGGCAGCCGGTCGTAGAGCGTCCGGATGAGCGCCCGCTTGGCCTCGTCGCTGCGGCCGGTGAAGCAGAGCACCTCGATGATCAGGTAACCGTCGCCGCGCTGCGGGCAGATGAGGTCGTCGGCGTCCAGCAGCAGGAACCGGTGGAATCTCTTGTCCTCGGGCAGTCCCCACGCCTCCACCAGGCAGGAGTGGACGAGGTCCGACACCTCGCGCCGCCGCTCCGCCCACACGTCACGCCGCCCGTAGAGCTTCACCTGTGCCATGTGCGCCACTATAGGGGGATGATCCGGTTGCTCCTGGCCGACGACGAGGCCATGATCCGCGCCGGTGTGCGGGCGATCCTCGCCACCGACCCGACGCTCGACGTGGTGGCCGAGGCGGGCGACGGCCGGGAGGCGGTCGACCTGGCGATCAGCCACCACCCGGACGTGGCCCTGCTCGACATCCGCATGCCCGTGCTGGACGGCCTCGCCGCCGCGGCCGAGATCCGCCGGGCGGCGCCGGGGACGGCCGTGGTGATGCTCACCACGTTCGGCGAGGACGACTACATCGCCCGCGCCATCGACGTGGGCGCCGGCGGCTTCCTCCTCAAGTCGGGAGACCCGCGCGAGCTGATCGCCGGGATCCACGCCGTCGCGGAGGGCGCCGCGTACCTGTCGCCGAAGGTGGCCCAGCGGGTGATCACGCAGCTCGCCGCCGGGCGGGTGTCGCGCGGCGCCGTGGCCCGCGACCGGGTCGGGGCGCTGACCGAGCGGGAGCGGGAGGTGCTCGCGCTGCTCGGCGCCGGTCTGTCCAACGCGGAGATCGCCAAGCGGCTGCACATCGTGGAGGGCACGGTGAAGGCGTACGTCAGCGCGATCCTGACCCGCCTGGACGTGCGCAACCGCGTGCAGGCCGCGATCATCGCCCACGAGGCCGGCTTGGTAGCCTGATCCCTGATGTATCGCCTCGTGTTCTCGCAGGTCTTGCGTCGCTTCGACGCCGAGGCCGTGCACCATCTCACTGTTCGCGCGCTCGCCCTTCTGTCGGCGCTGCCGCTGGTCAAGCGGCTGCTCCACAAGGCGCTCGCGCCCCACGACCCGGCGCTGCGCGTCAGCGCGTTCGGCGTCCACTTCCCCGGCCCGCTCGGGCTCGCGGCCGGCTTCGACAAGGACGCCGCGTGCGCCGAGGGAGCCGCCGCGCTCGGCTTCGGCCACGTGGAGGTCGGTACGATCACCGCCCACGGCCAGCCCGGCAACCCGCGGCCCCGCCTGTTCCGGCTGGTGCGCGAGCGGGCGGTCATCAACCGGATGGGCTTCAACAACGCCGGGGCCGTCGCCGCCGCGCGCCGCCTGCGGCGCGTGCGTGGGGTGCCGGTGGTGGTCGGCGTCAACATCGGCAAGACCAAGGTGGTGCCGGAGTCCGAGGCGGCGGCCGACTACGTTGCGAGCGCCAGGGAGCTCGCGCCGCTGGCCGACTACCTCGTCGTCAACGTCAGCTCGCCGAACACGCCCGGCCTGCGCGACCTCCAGGCCGTCTCGCTGCTGCGCCCGTTGCTCACCGCGGTCAAGGAGGTCGCCGACGGCACCCCCCGCCGCACCCCGCTGCTGGTGAAGATCGCGCCCGACCTCGCCGACGAGGACGTGGACGCGGTCGCCGACCTGGCCCTGGAGCTGGGGCTCGACGGCATCATCGCGACCAACACCACGATCAGGCACGGTGGCGAGACCGGCGGGCTGTCGGGCCGGCCGCTCAAGGCGCGCTCGCTGGAGGTGCTGCGGCGGCTGCGGGCCCGCGTCGGCGACCGGATCACGCTCGTCTCCGTCGGCGGCGTCGAGGACGTGGACGACGTGTGGGAGCGGCTGCTGGCCGGGGCCACGCTGGTGCAGGGCTACACCGGCTGGGTGTACGGCGGTCCGCTGTGGGCCTCCGCCATCCACCGGCAGCTCGCGCGCCGGGTCCGCCGCCACGGCCTCACCTCGATCACCGAAGCCATCGGCCGTACCGCGCCGGCCGGCAGGGACGCGGAGGCCGCACGATGATGATCCCGCTGGGCCACGGCGTCGTCCTGCGTCCCGTCGCCGAAGGTGACGCCCAGGCGCTCACCGACGCCTACGTGCGCAACCGCGAGCACCTGCGGCCCTGGGAGCCGCGCCGGTCCGAGACGTTCTTCACGCTGACCGGCCAGACGGAGCGGCTGGAGGCGCAGCTCCAGGCGTGCCGCAGCGGCCGGGTCATGCCGTGGGTGCTGGCCGACGGCGACCGGATCGCCGGCTGCGTCAACCTGAACAGCATCGTGTACGGCGCCTTCGCCAGCGGCGCCCTCGGCTACTGGCTCGACGCCGGCTACACCGGCCGCGGCCTGGCCACCGGCGCCGTGATGGCGGTCTGCCGCGACGCCCACGAGCGGCTCGGCCTGCACCGGGTCGAGGCGGCCACGCTGGTGCACAACGTGGCCTCCCAGCGGGTGCTGGAGAAGGCGGGCTTCGAGGTGTACGGCCTCGCGCCCAACTACATCCACATCGACGGCGAGTGGCGCGACCACCGCCTGTACCAGCGCATCCTCAACGACCGCGCGCCCAAGCTGTGACCCGGCGGCCTACCGGTCACCTGGGGCGGTGTGGCGAAGCGCGGCCGGAGGCGGAGCGAGCACCTCGGCGATCAACTGGGTGTCGGTGTACTCGGTGATCTCGGCGACCTCGCCGTCGCGCATGACGAAAACCCAGCAGTAACGGTTCGGGTAGTCACGCCCTGACGTCGTGACGCTGGGGTTGCGGCCCTCCACGACGACCACGTCACCGTCGGCCACGAAGCGCTCGGCGCTGACGACGTTACGGCCGCCGAGCTGTTCCGAGAGCGGGCGGAGCTCCGACCTTGAGGCGATCAGCCTACGCAGGTTGCGCGCCCTTCAGATTTCCGCCCTCGAACACCGGCTTTCGGGCTTGCGAGACCAGGCCGCTCAGCGTGGTTCAGCGTGGACAGAAAGGGATGTAGACCTGCCTTCGACGGTGATCAGGACAAGCATTGCGTCGTCGGTAGGTGAGGCGGATTCCCCCGGCACCGAGCACACAGCACGAGCGCGGCACCGGGGTTGTGAGGGCCGTACCGCGGATCCGCGGTCACGTCGAGACGACCGTCAGACGGCCGTGCGCGACCACTGCTGGTTGGTACCGGTGTTGCATGGATACTGCTTGAGGATCACGCCGTCCGCGGTCGATGCGGACGGTACGTCCACGCATTTGCTGCTGTGTCGTGCCCGGAGCTGGAAGTAGCCGCCGTTGGCGACCATCTGGAACTGCTGGTTGGTGCCGGTGCCACAGGTGTACTGGATGAGCTCGGCACCATCGGCGGTTGAAGCGCTCACCACGTCGAGGCACTTTCCGCTTTGACGGCTGATGACGCGCCAGTAGCCGCTGCCGGCGTCCTGGAACTGCCACTGCTGCCACGCGTTGCCGCCGTACGTGTACTGGCCGACGCGCGCACCGTTGTCGGTGTTGGGTTGTTGGACGTCCATGGCCTTGCCGCTGTGGCGCACGTTGATCCTGTAGACCGTCCCCGGCGCCGGCGGAGGGGTGGAGTCGATGGTGTCGCCCCAGGCGTACCGGATCCGGTCAGCGCCGGAGGTGTTGCGGACGGTCAGGTTGAGATCGGTGCCGCTGCCGCTCAGGGCGTACATCGAGTACCAGTCGTAGCCGATGTCACCCGGCTTGCCACCGAGGGCGGGCCAGTAGGTGCCGCCCATTTGGTTGTCACGCATGACCTGGGCCATGGCGCGGATGTGGCGTACGAAGTTGTCGGTGCTGTTCGCGTCGCCGTAGTTGAGGCCGGTGGACATCGGCGCGCCGAACTCCGTGGCGACCGCGCGGGAGGCGCAGTTGCCCAGACGCGTCTGAATGTGGCTCCGGAAGGCGTCGTAGGTCATCGCGCCGTAGAAGAAGGCGTAGTGGTGGAAGGACAGCAGCGTCGAGTTGAAGCGGCTGTCGTTGCAGATGTCCCGCAGGTCCTGGCTGTAGCCGGTGCCGGCGATGAGCACCCGGCCAGGCACTGCCGAGGTGTGATGGCTGAGCCAGTTCGCTGCGACGTTGCGCCATTCCGCCGATGTGTAGCCGTGCGGCTCATTCATCGGTTCGAAGTAGACGTTGCTGTTCGAACCGTACGTGTTGGTCACGCTGGACCACATCGTGTTCCATGCGGCGATGTTCGTGATCTTCCCGCCGGAGGCGGCGCCGTCCTCCCAATAGGCGAGGATGACCTTGAATCCACGGGCCGTGGCGGCGTCAATGGCGCCGCGGTAGGCGTTCCACCAGGTCGTGTTGGCCACGGTGTGCGTGTTGATGGGCAGCCGGACCGTGTTGACCCCCATGGTGGAGGCCATGTCGTCGTAGATGGCGTCGGCCTTGGCACGTACTGTCGCGTTGCTGTCGGACTGGCTCAGGCCCTGCACCACGAGTGTGCCGGTACTGAAGTTGTCACCCAGCACGGCCCAGTTCATGCCGCGGAACTGGCGGGTGGCGGCATCGGCCGGCGACTCGGAGACAACGAGGCTCGCCACTACGGTGAGCGCGGTCACCACAAGGGCGATCAGCGACCGGCGCAACGACCGGGTGCTCGGCGATGGTCCTGATAAGTGTCCATCAGACGCCGTGATCAGTGTCATGAGATGTCCCATCACTAGATCTGGATCCTGGGCCGAACCTCACTTGCAGGCGTCAGTTGCTGACGCGCCTCAGGGCCGCGCGCGTCGTGCTGCTCCGGCAGCAGGACGGGCGGCTGTGGGACATTCCCACGTAGGGGCGGCGGCGGTGAGTTGGGTCGGCCGCTTCGTCGCGCACAGCGGGTTGCTGCGGGCGTCCCACCGCGCTTGTTTCCGAGGCAGTCGGCGAGGAACGAATAGTTGCGGTTGAGCATGGTCGTCGACCTCTCCGCGAGGATGAACTTGCCGCACGGGGTCTGCGACGAGCTCCGCTCGTCCTTCGTGAAGCGGTAGTAGGTGCCGTTGTGCTTGATGAGCGTCGAGTCGATCGTCGAGTAGCCCTTGTCGACCCAGACCTGCGCGGCGCTGAAGGTCCGGAAGTCGGATGTCGTGGCGTACATCATCCGGTTGTAGGTGTTGCCGATGTGGTTCGGGTCGCCGGCGGAGTACAGCTTCGACGCCCAGAACACCACGTACTGGCCGACTCCCTCGTCGTAGTACGCCTCCGGGGCCCACGTGTTGCCGGCCGTGTCCGGTGAGACGCGTGCCAGGCGCGGCACGCTCCAGTTCACCAGGTCCGTCGACTCCCAGACCACGATGGACTTGCTGCCCGTCCGCTGGACCTGGTCCCAGTTGCCGTTGCCGTGCATCCGTAGGTCTGTGGCGATCTGGTAGAACTTGTCGCCCTGCGGCGAACGGATGATGAACGGGTCGCGCACGCCGCGGGTACCCACGGTCGAGGTCAACACGGGCCGGCCACCGTTGAGCTGGCGCCACCGCCCGTGACCAGTGCGGCGGTGCAGCCGGCGATCAGTGCGCCGACGAGGACGAATGCGGTGGGACGTCTGCGCGGACGCCGCGGTGAGGTCCGATCGTGGAGAAGTTGTGTCATGGAACCCGTCCCGTGCGGTTGTGAAGGGTTGCCGGCGACCTGTCGGGGCACCGCCCGCCCTCTCGCCCGAGCGGTGCCCCGACAGGTCACGTGTCAGACGCGGCGCCGGGTGAAGCGCTGGTTGGGGCTGCCGCTGTAGATCCACTGCGAGATGCGGGCGCCGTCGGCGGTGGAGTGTTCCCAGACGTCCAGGGCCAGGCCGGACTCCCGGTTGACGAGGCTGATCACGTCACCGCCGTGGTCGACCACGCGCCACTGCTGGCCGGTGGCGCCGGTGTCGGCCTGCTGGACGACGTCCGCGCCGGTCGCGGTACCCGTAGGCTGGAGGAACAGGCCACTGTGCCGGGCCTTGACGCGGACGTGGCCGTCGCCGGAGTCCACGAACTCGAACTGCTGGTTGGGGCGACTGTTGGTGGTCCACTGGATGAGCCGTGCGCCGACGGCGGTGGAGGCCTCGTTGATGTCGGCGGCCTTGCCGCTGTGCTGGGCCACCAGGGTGTAGGCGGCCGGACCGCCGGGTGAGTCACCCAGCTGGGCTTCCCACCGGGTGTTGCTCCCGGCCGCGTCGGCCGGGAGGCGGTCCCGTGCGGCGGTGTCACCGTACATGGTCCAGCGGGCCCAGTCGACGACGGTGTTCGGGAAACGGTTGTCGCTCCAGAAGCTGGTGTGGGTGCCGCCGACGAAGGTGAGGAACGCCTTGGGCCAGGTCATCTCCGTGTACGCCTGCCGGGCCGAGGAGTACGACGTGGTCGAGTCGCGGTCGCCGTGGACGAACAGGACCTTGGCGGAGACCGAGGCCGCGGGATTGCCCATGTCCACGCAGGACTGGGGGTTGGCGGAGACGATCCGGCTGTCGGGCCAGGAGGTCAGCAGGCCATGGGTGACCATGCCGCCCAGGGAGTGGCCCGACACTCCGACGCCGATGCCGGTGTTGATGTGCCCGGCCAGAGGTCCGCTCGTGTTGAGGGCGAGGGTCTGGGTGAGGATCTGCGAGACGTCCTTGGAGGTGTTGCCGTTGTTGACGTCGTTGAAGTTGTGGTTGAAGTGCGGTGCGGGGACGATGAAGCCCGCCGCGGCCAGGGCCCGGATGATGAAGAGGGAGTTCTGCGGGCTGCTGCCGTAGCCGTGGGTGAAGTTGTACACGGGGAAGACACCGCCGGCGGCCGGGGCGTTCGTCACGGGGTTGCCGCCGGGGGTGCCGGTGGCGGGGTAGTAGACGTAGGTGGTACACGGGCGGCTGCCGCGGGTCCAGTCGTACCTGCGCACGCCGACCGCGAACGGCGTGGTCGGCGCGGGGTCCAGCAGCCCGACGCCGGCGAGCGCCCGCCCCCCGCCGAGTTGGGACAGGCCGAGGCCCGCCGCTCCGGCCACGCTCACGCTGAGGAATGTCCGCCGTCGCATGGTCATGGATGACTCCTTGGATGTGGGGATGCTGTGGCGACGGGAGTGGGGATGGGTCCGTCGCCGGGTGCCTCCAGCCGGCGGCAGATCGACCGGGAGGCGCGGCGCGTGCCGAGTTGTCGATGTCGGCCGGGGTCCAGCCGTTGTCCAGTACGGCGTGCCAGGCGGGCCCGCAGCAGCGACCTCGATGGGTCCAGCGTCATGAGCCCGCACCGCGGCGCCGCGCACACCCTCCTGGCCGCACGTGGTGAGTAGTCAGCCGGCCGTGGCGCCGGAGTCGAGGTGGTCGATGTTGGGCAGTCCGGCCGCGGTGGTCGGGACCGTGACGGTCTTGGTGGTCCACGTCGTCCAGGCGCCGGTGGATTCGAACGACATCGTCGCTACCGTGGATCCGTTGACGACCAGGTCGGCGGCTCTGGCGCCGCTGGCGCCGTTGGCGAACCGGATCCCGAGCGTCGCCGTAGCGGCCGCCGACGCGTTCACCGTGAACTGGGCATAGGCGCCGGCCGCCGCGCCGAGCAGGACGGTACGCCGCGCAAACCGCGTGGTGTGCCTGTTTCGTTTCCGGTCATGGCATGGACCCTTCGATGCGGAGATGTCTCTGTCGTCTTTGACATGACAGTGGGCAACCGCTGATCCGCCGACTTGCGAAGGACTCTGGTTGCGCCGGCGGTCGATCGAACGACGTGACGATCCCGGGCTACGGGCACGACTCAGGTGAGATGGGCGTGCCCCATGGGCTGAGCCGGGGCCACAGCCCTCGACGGGCAGGGAAGCTGGACGGTATGAAACGATTCATTCAGAAGTGCGGGCGAGAGTGCTTCTACCCTCCTTGCGCTTCATGATCGAGGCGATGGCGTAGGTGGAGGCAGGCGTGCGGGCGGGCTCCAGGGCGTTGGCGGTCTCGGTGACCGTGACGATCGGCCCGACCCTTATGGTGGACGCCGAAGCGGGCACCCGCTCTGCCGCCCGTTCCGGCTCCGGTCGCCTTGATATCCAGAAAAGGCCAGCTCAGGAATACCCCATCAGGTGTCGTCAGGGCGACCGAGCACGGTTGAGGCGTTCCGTCCCGTCCGTGGTCCGGCTCTCGGCGGGCGTGGCGGGGAGCACGCGCACACACGAGGGCGGCCTCGATCGTGAGGGGTAATCGAGTGGGGCGCATGGTAGCTCCTGGGGGTCGGAGCAGTTAAATCGATATAGCGGCGCAAGCGTAGGAGCGTTGACATCGGCTCGTCAAGGTTCCGTTCTCTCTCGGCCCGAGGTGGTCTCCGGCGTCTTCGGCTCGGCGCCCCATCCTTCGCGGCGCAAGTGCTCGGCCGACGTGGACGGCTTCCGTGCCGGAGACTCCCTGCCGCGCCGAACATCGGCGCCGCCTTGTGCTTCGACCCGAGCCTGACATCGACGACTTTCCTCCAGCGGGAGGCAAGGGACGGCGTGGCGAGCGGAGCAGGCGCGGTGATCGTCTTCAGCGGGCAGCCCGCGTGGTGAGGCGCCTGTGAGCATGCGGTTTCCGAGCAAGCGGCTCGCCGCCGGGGTGGCGGGATAGGGGTTGTCGGGACGGTCGGCGGTCGCCACGGCGGACTCCAGCGGCAGGGCCGGCCGAACCGGTTGCGACAGAGCGCCAGTCTTTCCCGCCAAGACTTCGTCTGACGTCATCCGGTTCGCTTGCCACGCCCGCGCGGTCGGCCGGCTTCTCCATGCGCCCGATGGAGGGGGCGCATGAAACTTTCACATTCTGCATTCCGGATAGCGCACCTCTGGGAACGTTCACAGGGATGAAGAGGAGCTTTTCGCCGACGACCGCGGTTTCCTGCTGACAAGCAGCGCCCCTACCTCGGATTTGATCCAAGCCCTTTCAGTGCGTCAGGGATTGCATTACTGTGCACGTTCACAGAGCCTCATCCCAGTCTGTGAGGACGACATGTGGTCGCATCCCCCACCCACTCGCGACGTCGCCCCCGATCCCCGCCCCGGCCCGCTGCCGCAGAGCATTCGGTGACACGACATCTGCCTGACTGCGACCGCCGACAGTCCGCGGCGGTGCGGAGCGCGGCGCGAAACGCCGGTGCGATCAGGGTCTTCCACTGGGGGCCGACACCGTGCCTGCCGAGCACCCACCCGCTCCCCGCCAGGCCAGGGCCCGTGGCACCTGAGACGCCAGCCCGTGAGAAGCCGATGGCCCGCCGTGCAGGCGGCGCCGCGCCACTGCGGTGCCCCCGGCACCTCGCCACCACCTTTTTCCTCGGCGACGGCATGAGCACCCCGCCGCGACCCGACATCCACGTCCGCTGAACGCGTAGCTGACCGCCGAGACCGGACCGCCCAACGTCGGCTACCTCGACGTCAACGGGTGAGAGCGCCGGCGCCACGATGAACGAAGGGCAGCACCATGATCGGTACCTTACGTAGAACGCTGGAGCGGGGAGGGCTCGTCGCCGCGGCATGGCTGGTCATGTCTGTGGCGGCATCCGGTGCCCCCGCCGCGGCGGCTGAACCCCTCGAGGCTCGCGACGGACGCGTCTCCAACCACTCTGCCGCGGACTACACCGCCGGCTCGTGGGCGGCATTCTCCTCCGCCAGCGACTCACTCACTCAACGAGGAGGCGACGACGCCACCGCCCGCGAGAAATTCCAGAGGGCCGCTGATGGTCTGGTCATGGTTCGTGGCCTGAAGAGTCTGGTCGCGGACTACAAGACCCGCCCCGCCGGCAAGTACACGAGCGACTCCTGGGGGCCCTTCGCCAAGGCGTTGGCCGTCGCGGACGGCGTCGCCGCCGACGCCTCGGCAACCGCGTCGGAGGTCGCCGCCGCGAAGACGGCGCTGACGACCGCCGCCGGCAACCTCGTGGCCGCCGACGACGGGACGTTCCAGACCATCACGAACGATGTCTTCTGGAACGACACGAGCGGCAACCCCATCTATTCGCAGGGCGGCGGCGTCTTCAAGTTCGGCGACACCTACTACTGGTACGGCGTGCACTACACGGGAGCCGAGCTCTACCGGGCCAATCCGACGAGGAAGTACGACGGCGACGTCACGTTCGTCTCGATCCCCGTGTACTCGTCGAAGGATCTGGTGAACTGGAAGTTCGAGAACCGCGTCGCCACGCGCTCCACGAGCCTCGGCAGCGGGGCCACCCTCGGCCAGGCGGGCTGGGTAGGCCGGCTGGGCGTCTCCTACAACGAGAACACCGGCAAGTACGTGCTGGTCGTGCAGGCGTATCTCCCGGCGATGGGCGGGGATGGGGTTCTGTTCCTCCGGGGCGACTCGCCCACCGACACCTTCGACTACGCCTACTTCCAGACCCAGGTCGTCAACTCTCCGACGACGGGCACGGGAGATCAGACCGTCTTCACCGACGATGACGGGAAGGACTACCTGATCTTCTCCAACCGCCAGGGGCGCTCTCGTGCCTTCGTCGCCAAGCTGAGAGAGGCCGACTCGCTGCGGGTGGAGCCCGCCGTGCAGATCGGGTACAACTCCGCCGGCCGCGAGGGCAACGCCATGTTCAAGCTCGACGGCAAGTACTACCACGCCTCGTCCGACCTGCACGGCTGGAACACCTCGGTCACCCATGTCATCGAGTCGACCAGCAGCAACATTCAAGGCTCCTACACAGGTGAGTACACCCTCGCCGGCACCGAGATGGACTACAGCCACGTGACCCAGACCGGCTTCTTCGTGACGGTCAAGGGAACCAAGCAGAACACGGTGATCTTCGCAGGCGATCGCTGGGCCGACTTCGCCTGGAACGGCATCGGGTACAACCAGTGGATGCCGGTGACCAGGACCGGTGCGCGGCCCCAGTTCCACTCGGTGAGCCAGTGGCAGTTCAACGCCACGACCGGTGAGTGGCGCGTCGGGCCTGCGAACAACTACGCTCTCAACCCCGATTTCCAGGCCGACCGCATCATCGTCCCCCAGGTACAGGGATGGACCAACTTTCGCGATTCCGGCCCGACCTCGATCGTGACCAACGTCGACGGCGGCGCGAACGGGTCCCGATTCGCGCTGCGGATCGGGACCACCCAGTTCTACGCGGGTGGCGTGCGGCAACAGATCACCGTGCCGGCAGGCGTCTACAGGCTGTCCACGTCTGCCAGGACCACCGGTTCGCTCAGCGCCGCGCAGGTAACGATCACGGACGCCGGCGGTGCCTCGCGCACGCTCGACATCCCGGCATCCAGCGGCTGGACCCGTCGCGAACTCGCGGAGATCCCGGTGTCCGCCGGCACGGCCACCATCACGATCCGGGCGGCTTCCGGCAACGGATACCTGTTCGTCGACGACCTCGGACTCGTCAGGTCGTCTGGGGACACTCCGCCGGGGCAGCGTCACGAGGCGGAGACCGCGCCGGCGGTTTGTCAGGGCACGATCGACGCGAACTGGCCCGGCTTCTCCGGCAGCGGTTTCTGCAACGGCGACAACGCGGCCGGCGCCTATGCCCAGTTCACGGTGAACGCGTCGGCGGCCGCTACGGCGACGCTCGGGATCCGGTTCGCCAACGGCGCCAGCGGCGCCAGAGCCGCTGACCTGGTCGTCAACGGATCCACGGTAGCGACGATGTCGTTCGAATCCACCGGCGCCTGGACGACGTGGACCACCAAGACCGTCACGGTCCCGCTCAACGCCGGCGGCAACACCATCCGAGTGCAGCCGACCACCGCGGCCGGACTGCCCAACATCGACTACCTCGACTCCGGCGCCACGGCTGGCTGACTACTCACCACGTGCGGCCAGGAGGGTGTGCGCGGCGCCGCGGCGGCTGCGCCCGGCTCCTGGAGGTCACAGCGTCCGGCTCCGCCCAGATGTCTCACGGAGGTTTCCGTCTGTGAACGTGCACAGGACGAATCTCGTGGATATCGCACACGAACCTACGTGTCCTTCCGCGCAGCCTTTCAGGTTGAGCGCCACCGGCTGCTTGACCAACG
The DNA here is from genome assembly GCF_040654455.1 of Nonomuraea sp. NPDC050691. Classification (NCBI taxonomy): domain Bacteria; kingdom Bacillati; phylum Actinomycetota; class Actinomycetes; order Streptosporangiales; family Streptosporangiaceae; genus Nonomuraea; species Nonomuraea sp. NPDC050691. Next base: position 15,568 of record NZ_JBFAIA010000020.1, on the reverse strand, counting down.
CAGCCGCCCACCTCGAGAGGAAACATGATCAACAGATATGGGGCGCGGGTCACCGCGGCACTCACTGTGCTCGTGACCGCGCTGGTGGCGGGCGTCACAGCGCCCGCGCCGGCGCACGCCACCTTCGGCACCGCGCACATCAAGCCGATCGAGAGCAACATCGCCGCCAAGTCCTGGGCCTCCGCCACGGCGAGCAGTGGCGCGCCCACCGCCCGACTGGCCATTGACGGAGACCCGACGACGTCCTGGTACGCGGACGGCTCCAGCGCGCCACAGCGACTGACCGCCGACCTGGGCGGCGCCTACAACAATCTGCGGAAGGTCAAGGTGATCTTCGCTGACCGTGGCGTGGTGTACCGGTACATCATCGAGGCCTCGTCCGACGGTCGCAGGTGGACCACGATCGCCGACAGATCTCGCAACCGAGCTGCGTCACGGGGAGCGGTGCACTTGTTCACCCGGCCGGGAACACGCTTCGTCCGGCTCACGGTCACCGGCGCGTCGGGGCATTCCAAGGTCGGGGTGAGCGAGATCCAGATCTTCAACTACCTGCGCGACGACCTCATTCTCGGCGCCGACCTGTCCTGGATGGACGACGTCCAGACCCAGGAATACTGGGTCAACCCCTTGGCCGCCGACCGGGGCGCCGGACCGCGCCTGCTCGATGTGGCCAAGGACCGCGGCATGGAGCACGTCCGGCTGCGGATCTTCAACGAGCCGAGGGACGAAAGCACCGGCGAACCGACACCGATCCCGCGCCAGGGGCCGGAACGCTCGCTGCAGTCGGCACGGTGGATCAAGGACCGGAGCATGGGCCTCGGCATCGACTTCCACTACGCGGACTCCTGGGCGGACCCGTCCAAGCAGCCGAAACCGCGTGCCTGGGCCGAGTTGGAGTTCGACGACCTCACGCAGGCGGTGTACGACTTCACCGGCGGTTACCTCCGCAAGCTGATCAAGCAGGGCACCACACCGGACAAGGTGGCCGTCGGAAATGAGATCATCAACGGCTTCCTGTACGGCAGCGAGGCGGCCCTGATCGGCACGACCAACCCGCCGTACTTCGTCAACCGGGCCGGCATCTACCAGTCCAAGCCCGGCGGCGGACTGCTGTGGCGCTACTGGCAGTCGACCGATCCGGTCGAGCAGCGGCTCTACGACGAGGCGTGGGACCGGTTCACCACGTTGGCCGCGGCCGGGATCAAGGCCGTCCGGGATGCGTCGCCGAAGACGAAGGTGGAGATCCATGTGATCGTCGACGCCGGACGGCTCGCCAAGACCATGGAGTTCTGGAGCCAGTTCCTCACCCGGGTCAAGGCCAAGGGCCAGAACCCTGACGTGCTCGCGATCTCGTACTACCCGGAGTGGCACGGTTCGCCCGACGCCCTGGATCTCAACCTGCACACTATCGCGACGACCTACCCCGACTACGAGATCGACATCGCCGAGACCGCCTACCCCGCGTCCGGCGGCGACGGCTCGCCCCTGCCCAACTCCCCCTTTCCCCGCACCGTCCAGGGCCAGGCAGACGCTGTCCAGCGGGTCTTCCAGGCCGCCAACGACGTGGTCGACAACCAGGGGGCCGGCGTGCTGGTCTGGGAGCCGGCGGGCTACCAGCCGATGTTCCGGGCCGTGCCCGAGTCGCCCAACACCTGGGAGCCGCACGCGTCGATCAACGTGTTCAACGCGAGCCAAGCCAGGCACATCCTTGAAGACGCCGTCTACGTCACCACCCGGGCGGGCAGGACTCCAGCACTCCCCTCCTCCGTCCGTAAGCTCACCACGGCAGACAACGCCATCGCCACAATCCCCGTTCACTGGCAGGCACTGCCGGACAGGGCAACCGACACGCCCGGTGAGGTCGTCCTCGTCGGGAGGACGGCGCGGGGCCAGGTCACCGCAGTCATCGACGTCATCTAGTGTCATCCGCCCGATAAGTCCGTATGGCGCATCCAGGTCCGTCTGCGGTGGAGATCCGGTTATCAGAGAGGGAACGGGCTCAGCTGATCGGCATGTCGGCGGAGTCGTCGAGAGTGGCGGGCGAGGATCGTGCTGACGTGTGCGGGGGCGGGCATCAGCACGGCGCGGGTGGCGCGGCAGTCGGGCCTTGCCGAGAGTACGGTGCGCAAGTGGCGTGCGGCGGTTGCCCGGGCCGGGTGCGAGGCGCTGGCTGACGAGGCGCACACGGGCCGGCCCAAAGCGGAGTTGGCGGTGTCGGATGCCGAGCGGGTGGTGTTGCAGCGGTGGGCGCGGCGGGCCAAGTCCGCGCAGATCCTGGCGATGCGCGCCAAGATCGCGCTGTCGTGCGCGGACGGCATGGACAACAAGCTGATCGATGAGCCACGCCCGGGCCGCCCGCCGTCGATCAGCCTGGACCAGGTCGAGCAAGTGGTGGCGGCCACGCTGGAGGAGACCCCGGCCGGTGCCACGCACTGGACCCGCGCCTCGATGGCGCGGCGTAGCGGGCTGTCGGAGTCGACGATCGGCCGGATCCGGCGGGCCTTCGACCTCGAGCCGCACCGCACGACGACGTTCAAGCTCGCCGACGGGACCGTCATCGGCGAACCGCACCGCCGGCACCGCGCCACAGAATTCGAGAAGTTCCTCGCCCCCCATCGACAAAACCGTGCCGGCCGAGCGCCTGGATCAACCAAGTCGAGCGCTGCTTCGGCTACCTGACCGACCAGCTCATCCGCCGCGGGGTCCACAAGAGCGTCCAGGCGCTGGAGGACGACCTCCGCGCCTGGATGGACCGCTGGAACGCCGACCCCAAGCCCTTCATCTGGACCAAGACCGCCGAGGGAATCCTCGAATCCCTCGCGAAATATTGCCGACGGATTTCAGGCGGATGACCCTAGACGCTGGGCCGGGTGGACTCGGCGTCGTGGGTCATGCTCTCCAGCCGTTCCATGACGTCGGCGACCCGCACGGCGCCCGCACGGTACGGCCGGCGCCGCTGCCACGGCCGTGGCCCGGCCGGCGGCCGGTACTCCACACCCAGCGCGTCCAGCCGCCCGAGGTGGGCCTGGAGCCGGTCGGCGAAGTCCGGGCCTGCCCGACCGCCCCAGGTGACCTCCGCCAGGGCGCACGCCCGCGGCCAGATCCGGTAGTCCAGCGTGCGGGCGTCGGCGATCCGCTCGGTCCACAGCTGGGCCTGCGCGCCGAGGACCCGCGCGCGTTCCTCGTCCGTCCACTCCACCGGGGCGGGGTCGAACGCCGCCACGTCCGCCACCGTGATGGTGTCGCCGATCGCCACCGGCTCGTCCGGCGACGCCGACTCCGCGTAGTCGAAGTACAGCGGGAACACCGGCGTGGCCACCACGTCGTGGCCGGCCGCGGCGGCGCGGCGGCCGACGCCCATGCCGCGCCACGGCATGACCACGGTGTCGGGTCGCAGCTCGCCGCTGACGAACGCCTCGTCCCACACCACGGCCCGCGCGCCCCGGTCGGCCAGCGCGTCGGCCAGCCGCCGCAGGAACCACGCCTGCAGCGCCGGCATCGACTCCAGTCCCAGCGACGCGCGGTAGGCGTCGATCTCGGCGGAGGCCGTCCAGTGGTCGAGCACCACCTCGTCGCCGCCGATGTGGACGAACGGGGTCGGGCCGAGGGCGCCGATCAGCTCGTCGAAGATCGTGGCCAGGAACTCCACCGTGGCCGGCAGGGGCGACAGGATCGCGGGGGAGATGCCCCAGCGGTCGAGCACGTCGTACCGCTCGCCGGTGGCGCCCAGCTCCGGGTAGGCGGCCAGGATGGCCGAGGCGTGGCCGGGCACGTCGATCTCCGGCACGATCACGACCTCGCGGGCCCGCGCGTAGGCGGCGACCTCGGCGAGGTCGTCCAGGGTGTAGTGGCCGCCGTGCGCGACGCCGTCGTACAGCTCCGGCTCGCCCCGCTGGTGGATCGCCGTGCGCGGCCGGTGCGAGGCCACCTCGTGCAGCAGCGGGTACGCCCTGCTCTCCACCCGCCAGCCCTGGTCGTCCACGAGGTGCAGGTGCAGCCGGTTCAGCTTGTGCGCCGCCATGAGGTCGATCAGCCGCAGCACCTCGCGCTTGGGGAAGAAGTGCCGGGCCACGTCGAGGTGGAGCCCGCGCCAGGCGAACACCGGCTCGTCCTCGACCCGCACGCCCGGCACGCTCCACCCGCGGCCGTGACCGGGACCGGCGGGGGTGCGGTAGGAGGCGTCGGGCAGGAGCTGGTGCAGCGTCTGCGCGGCGTGGAAGGCCCCGGCCCGGCCGCCCGCCGTGATCTCCACCCCGCGCGAGCCGGTGACCAGCCGGTACGCCTCCGGCCCGAGAGCCGGGTCGAGCCGCACGTCGACGTCACCGGAGTCGCCGGGCCGCAGGTCGAGCCCCGGCAGGGCGACGCGCACGGCGTCGGCCGCCTCGGCGGGGCCGGACACGACGGACCCGGGGGTCAGCTCGCAGGAGCCGGACAGGCGACGGACCAGGCGGGGGCGAGGGATCATGGTTGGAGATAGTGCTGCATGCCGTTCGCCAGCGCCAGCGCGACCCGCTGCCGGAACGCGGGGTCGCGGAACTTGGCCGCCTCGGCCGCGTTGCGCATGTTGCCGCACTCGATGAAGACCTTCGGCACGGTCGAGAGGTTGAGGCCGCCGAGGTCGGAGCGGAAGTCGAGCGCCTTGCTGCCGATGTAGGTGGAGTACGGCAGGCCGGTGCCCTTCCGGTAGGAGTCGCGGACCGCGAGGCCGAGCTTGCGCGAGTCGCCGACGACCGGGTCGACCGGGCCGCCGATCTTCTTCGGCATGATCACGTGGAAGCCGTGGTTGCCGGGCGCGGACCCGTCGCCGTGGATGGAGATGGCGGCGTCGGCCTTGGCGCGGTTGCCGATCGCGGCCCGCTGGGTGATGCACGGGCCCACGCTGTTGTTGTCGGACCTGGTCAGCTTGACCGTGGCGCCCCGGCTCTTGAGGATCTTGGCCAGCCGATTGGACACGTCCCAGGTGAAGGCGGCCTCGGTGTAGCCGTCGTTGGTGGAGGTGCCGGTGGTGTCGCACGCCTTCCACTGGGTCAGCACGTTGACCTTGCGGTTGACGGCCTTCGGGTCGCGGTAGTTGCCGCCGTTGTGGCCGGGGTCGATGACGACGACCTTGCCGGCCAGCGACCCGGCCCGGGCGGTCCCGGTGGCCGGGTCGCGCTTGGACGCTCCGCCGGCTCCCCGCCCGGCTCCCGGGTCCGCCGGGGGCGCGGCGGCCTGGGGGGTGGTCTGCCCGGCCGGGACGCCGGAGGCCGGGGCGCCGCCCGCGCTGGCCGTACCGCACGCGGTGGCGATCAGGCCGCAGGCGGTGAGGAGGGTGACGGGAAGAGCACGCATGAGCTCCAACTTACGTCACGGCGCGCCCTGTCCCGGCGCGTTCGCCGAAGGCGTGGGGGACGCTCTCACCAGACGCGCTCGCCGACCTCCTGGCGCTGGAGGAGGGCGGCGAGCTCCCGCGCGTCCTCGGCGTCGAGGCCGAGGACGACGCGGGGACGTCCCCACGGGTGGTCGAGGGAGTGGGCGACGTAGCTGGCCACGGACTCGCCGCCGGTGTCGCCGGCACGACCCCGGCTCGCCCGCCACTGCGCCCAGGCGCGTTCGAGCTCCGACGCGGCGCGCTGGGCGCAGGAAACCAGTTCTGGATCACGCATGACTGTCCCCCGGATCAGATTCGCGACCGCACCGTGTACGGCCGCGCATCGCATGACCCTGACGAGTAAACCTCCAGGCGGTGGGGGGTCCGGGTGTGTTTGACCGAGGCTTTGGCCGCTCTTAGGCGGGGCCCGTGCTGCGCCGTACGACGAGTTCGGGGGTGACCTGGCGCAGCCGCGCGACCTTCGCGGGGTCTCCGATGCGGTCGCTCAGCAGGGCCGCCGCCGAGCGCCCCATGGCGCGGCGCGGCTGGTCGACGGAGGTGAGGGAGATGTGGCGCGAGGCGGACAGGTGGGTGTTGTCGTAGCCGACGACGGACAGGTCGCCCGGCACGCCGAGGCCGAGCTCGGCCGCGGCGGAGAGCACGCCGAGCGCCACCGCGTCGGTGGCGGCGAAGATCGCCGTGGGCCTGGGGTCGCGGGTCAGCAGCGCGAGCGCGGCCTTGCGCCCGCCCTCCTCGGTCGACTCCGCGGCCTCGACCATGATGTACGGGGCGAGCGCGTGCCGGCGCATCGCCACGAGGTAGCCCTCGCAGCGGGTCGGCCGGGCGCCCTCGATGTGCGCGATCCGCTTGTGGCCGAGCTCCACCAGGTGGTCGATGGCCAGGCGGGCGCCGAGCTGGTCGTCGTCGACCACGGTGTCGACGCCGCCGAGATCGATGTCACGTTCCCCGATGACGACCGTCGGGGTGTAGGAGGTGGCCTCCATCAGGGTCTCGCTGGTCGGTGCGATGCCCAGCAGCACCAGCCCGTCGACCCGCAGCTCCAGGAAGGCTTCCACGGCCTCGTCCTCGAACGCGGGATCCCACTGGCTGTTGCCGATGAGCATGCGTAAGCCGTCGCCGTGCAGGCTCTCCTGGAGGCCGTCGAGCACCTCGGCGTACAGGGGGTTGTGCAGGTCGGCGACGAGCGCGCCGACCAGGTGGGTACGGCCTTCGACCAGGCTGCGCGCGACCGCGTTCGGCCGGTAGCCGAGTTCGCGGGCCGCCTGGAGCACGGCCTGCCGCCGGTGTTCGCTCACGTGCGGTGAGCCGCGGAGCACGAGCGAGACCAGCGATTTCGAGACGCCGGCACGCTCGGCGACGTTGCGGATGGTGGGTCTTGGTCGAGGTATGTCCCGGAGGTCGTTGATGGTTGAAGACTTGACGGGTGGTCCTGACATGGGTCTCCCCCGCGATGCGAAGTTGGGCACCTGTCTCACCAAACGATCGAGTTCCCCGCAGGGTACGGCTTCGGGTAAGGGAAGCCTCATATTGACCATGGCGGTACATGTCCGCTATGGCGACATCCGGGCGGATAGCGGGCTGGTTGTACTGTGCTGCCTGTGACAGAGACGACGCGGCCGGCGCGGCGCAGGCTGACCGTCGACCGTCGCCGCGAGGAGCTGATAGCGGCCGCCCTGGAACTGTTCGGCGGGCGCGACGCCGAGCACGTCTCGATCGACGACGTCGCCTCACGCGCGGGGGCCTCGCGGGCGCTGGTCTACCACTACTTCGGCGGCAAGCAGGAGCTCTACGTGGCCGCGCTGAGGAGCGCGGCGGAGCAGCTGGAGTCGCGCCTGCGGCCCCAGGGGAACGGCCGGCCGCTGGAGGATCTGGCCGCGGGGCTCGCGAGCTACTTCGACTTCGTCGAGGGGCACGCGGCGGGCTACGCGGCGCTGCTGCGCGGCGGCCCGGCCGGCCGCGAGGACGAGGTCGGCGAGATCGTGGACGGGGTGCGCCGCCGGTTGTTCCTGCTGATCCAGCGGCAGATGCGCGTGGCGGAGCCCAGCCCGGTGCTGCGGGCGACGCTGCGGTCGTGGATCGCCTCGGTGGAGACGGCGGGGCTCGACTGGCTCGAACACCGCGACATGGAACGCGCGAAGCTGGAGCGGCTCCTCGTGGAGCACATGACGGCTCTGCTGGGTGTCGCCGCACGCCATGACGGTGAGGCCGCCCGGCTTCTCCACGCGCTGACGGGGGACCGGCCGGGATGACCCCTCACAAGCGGGGATCACGCCTCACGAAGCGGGGGTGACCTGCACAGGGGCGGGCCGGAAGAATGGCGCCGGGCGGGCGGCGCCAACTTCCCGGAGCGACGTCCGTCGTCACAGTGGTGGACCGGGCCTCCGGCCAGGCCCACCCTTCAACCCCCCTGAGGTCCGTGACGACCTCGTATTACTCCGAGCGCTGCTGCGGGATGCCCGCCAGAAGCGCGCGGACCTCGGTCTCCCGGTAACGCCGGTGTCCTCCGAGGGTGCGGATCGACGTCAACTTGCCCGCCTTGGCCCACCGCGTGACGGTCTTGGGGTCGACCCTGAACATGGTCGCGACCTCGGCGGGCGTGAGCAGTGGCTCGGCCTCGGGTGTACGAGCTGACATTTGTGCGGCCTCTCCTCCGTGTGGACCGGCTCAGCGATCCTGTGACTGCCTGTGCGCGTGTCACGGATGTCCCCCTATGGCCCAAAGCGTGCGGCTTTTCTGGCCCATATGCGGCATCACCCGAAGTGACCATACCGCCACGCAGAGCGATTGGCGAGCCCTTCTTTGACCCAACTGCCCGCCCCCATGGCGATGTCACGCTCGGTGATTCTAGCGACACGTTTCGTGGTATCGCAGTGAAAACGGCAAACTGCTCAGTTCGCAGAAGCGAGCAGCCGCTAGTCATGACCCACTCATGCAGGTCAGACGGTTGTATTGGGGCTCAGTTGGCAGATTCCAGAAGTTGCATTGACTTCCAGCGCAGGATGACCCTCTGATACATGGCGTAGGCAAGCTCTTCTTGACCCGTGTCCAGGCCGGTGAGAGCGGCCGACAGCTCCGCCACCGACTGGTCGGCCTGGAGCGCCTCGTCGTCCATGAGATGCACCAGCCCGCCGTAGTCGAGCTCGACCAGCGAGTGCGGGTGGAACTCCTCCAGCCAGCGCGCCACGTCCTCCACGTCGATGTGCGCCGCCACCTCGCCCAGGTGCCGCCGCAGGACCTGCAGGGCCCGGGCCGCGCGCCTGCGGGCCTGCGCCATCGAGGTGACATAGATGAGGTTGCGCCCCGTGGCCGTCGTCACGTCCTGTCCCGGGGCCGCGCCGCCGAGCACCAGCCAGCGCTCGTTGCCGTCGAACGGCACGAACCACGACGACGGCACGTGCCACGCCGTGGTGCGGATGTGGGTGCGCAGGGCGGAGGAGCCGGCCGCGCGCTTGTACCTGTCGAAGTCGTCGGCCGTCTGCTCGGCGATCGCCTGGGGGACCAGCCGGTCCATCAGCTTGGCGGGGGTGGCGCCGCGCAGCCGTGAGAACGCGAGCCAGGAGCGCAGCCGCGTCTGCCAAGGGCAGACATAGAGACGGTCCTCCACGCGCCGCAGATACGCGTTGGGGCTCTCCTGGGCGGGAACCGGGTGAGGGGGCCTGCCGAGCAGGCGCCTGATCGACTCGCCGTGCTCGGCGTTCAGGGCGTTCGCGCGACGCGGACGGTCACGTGAGTCGGCGTACTCGGTCCATGCCTTCCGCTCGTGCTCGGGGAAGGCGGTCAACGGCTCGTAGACTCGGAGATACGCGGCATAGGGCAGCACGGAGGCATCGTGTCATGAAGACAACCTGCTTGCACCGTTGCGGCCACTACCCTGAGAGGTGATCTCCCGCCGCGAAGGAGCGGCGGACCGGACAGGGAGTCACTACCGTGACCGACGTCTTCGACCCGTCTCACAAGGACGCGCACGAGCAGGTCGTCTTCTGCGCCGACCCGCGCAGCGGCCTGCGCGCCATCATCGCCATCCACAGCACGGCCCTCGGCCCCGGCCTCGGCGGCACGAGGTTCTACCCGTACGAGAGCGAGCAGGCCGCGCTCGCCGACGTGCTCAATCTCTCACGCGGCATGTCCTACAAGAACGCGCTGGCCGGGCTCGACCACGGCGGCGGCAAGGCCGTCATCATCGGCGACCCGTCGCGCGACAAGAGCGAGGCGCTGCTGCGCGCCTACGGCCGGTTCGTCGAGTCGCTCGGCGGGCGCTACATCACCGCCTGCGACGTCGGCACCTACAGCGAGGACATGGACGTCGTCTCGCGGGAGTCGCGCTTCGTGACCGGGCGCACGCTCGCCCACGGCGGCGCCGGCGACTCCTCCATCCTCACCGCCTTCGGCGTCTTCCAGGGCATGCGCGCCTCGGCCGAGCGGGTGTACGGCACGCCGTCGCTGCGTGGCCGGCGGGTCGGCGTCGAGGGCGTCGGCAAGGTCGGCCACCGCCTGGTCGAGCTGCTGCGCGAGGACGGCGCGGACGTCGTGATCTGCGACGTGGCCGAGCGCGCAGTGGAACGCGTGCGGGAGCGGCATCCCGAGGTGGACGTCGTGGCCGACGCCGACGCGCTGACCGGCGCCGACATCGACGTCTTCGCCCCGTGCGCGCTGGGCGGAGCCCTCGACGACGCCACGGTGGCGCGGCTGCGCGCGAAGATCGTCTGCGGGGCGGCCAACAACCAGCTGGCGCACCCCGGCGTCGAGAAGCAGCTGGCCGAGCGTGGCATCCTGTACGCCCCCGACTACGTGGTCAACTCCGGCGGCGTGATCCAGGTGGCCGACGAGATCGGCGGTTTCGACATGGAACGGGCCAGGGCCAAGGCAGCCCGGATCTACGACACCACGCTCAAGATTTTCGCGATCGCGAGCGATGAGGGCGTACCTCCGGCCGTCGCAGCCGATAGGCTAGCCGAGCGCAGAATGTCGGAAGTCGGGCGGATTCGGGCCATTTGGCTGGGCCACTGACGCCCCGCGCCCATACGACGTACCGAGCTGGGCACAAAACAGGTACGGTAATAGGCGAACGATAGGCTGACGCCCATAGTCAGGTGGCGTCAGCGTGTGGTGCGTTAGCGACGAGGGGTCGGGGACGACCCCACATGAGGGGGTCGAGCCAATGGGGCGCGGCCGAGCAAAGGCCAAGCAGGTCAAGGTTGCTCGCCAGCTGAAGTACAACAGCGGTGGCACAGATCTTGACCGTCTTCGCGACGAACTCGGGGTCGGAGACTCCAGCAATGACGACGCCGACGACCTCAACGACGAGCTCGCGGATCGCTATGCCGATTACGCCGACGACTACGCGGGCGGAGACGACGACGACCGCTCCGGCCGCCGGTAGCCGCTCGTCTCGTTGACGCGGCCGCTCACCCGGTGTGACCTCCGCGCCGGGTGGGACCGCGTGTTCCATCGCGCAGGGCCCCACGGACACCCGCCCGTGGGGCTTTCGTCATGCCTCAAGCAGCTTCACGCGTCCCGAGCGTCCAGACCCGTGCCCGTCGGCCCGGGGTCGTGCGGCCGGACGCCGGGCCACTCCCATGAGTGCGCGCCGGTTCCGGGCCGCTCGGACGAGCGGCCCGGAACCCGGGACGGTCAGCGGTAGCGGGCCTGGCCGGAGCCGGGGACGACCTCGCCGAGAACCCACGCCGGCAGCCCACGCTCCGTGAGCAGCCGCACCGCCTCGTCGGCGGCCTCCGGCGCGACGATCGCGGCCATCCCGACGCCCAGGTTGAACGTCCGGTCCATGTCCTTCTGCTCGACGCGGCCGTGCCCGGCGAGCACCGAGAAGATCGCCGGCGGCGTCCACGACGACCGGTCGAGCAGCGCGTCGAGGTGGCCGGGCAGCGAGCGCGACAGGTTGCCCTCGACGCCGCCGCCCGTGATGTGCGCGTAGGCGTGCACCTCCACCGTCCGGGCCAGGGCCAGGCAGTCGAGGGAGTAGATCCGGGTCGGCTCCAGCAGCTCCTCGCCGAGCGGCCGGCCCAGCTCGGGCAGCTCCGCCTCCAGCGACAGCCCCGCCTCGCGCACCACGTGACGCACCAGCGAGTAGCCGTTGGAGTGGACGCCCGAGGAGGCGAGCCCCAGCACCACGTCGCCCTCACGCACCCGCTCGGGCCCGAGCATGGCCGACGCCTCCACGACACCCGTGCCGGCGCCCGCCAGGTCGTACTCGTCGGGCTCCATCGCCCCCGGGTGCTCGGCCGTCTCGCCGCCCACCAGCGCGGCCCCGGCCAGCCGGCAGCCCTCGGCGACGCCGCCGACGATCTCGGCGACACGCTCGGGCACCACCTTGCCGCAGGCGATGTAGTCGGTCATGAACAGCGGCTCGGCCCCGCACACCACCAGGTCGTCGAGGACCATGCCGACCAGGTCGATCCCGATGGTGTCGTGCTTGCCGTACCGCTGGGCGATCATGACCTTGGTGCCCACGCCGTCGGTGGAGGTCGCGAGCAGCGGCCGCTCGTACTTCAGCAGCGCCGAGGCGTCGAACAGCCCGGCGAAGCCGCTCGCGTCGTCCACGACCTCGGGCCGGCGCGAGCGGGCCACCTTGTCCTTCATCAGCGCGACCGCGCGCTCGCCCGCCTCGATGTCGACGCCGGCGGCCTCGTAGCTCGTCACGCCTTGCTCTCCAGTACGTACTTGCCGACGTTGTCCTGGTCGATGGGGATGGGGTAGGTGCCGTCGAAGCAGGCCCGGCAGAGCCGGTCGGCGGGGATGGTGGTGGCCCGGGTGAGGCCCTCCAGCGAGATGTAGCCGAGCGAGTCGGCGCCGAGCGAGGCGCGGATCTCCTCCACCGAGAGGGAGCCGGCGATCAGCTCGGCCCGGGTGGCGAAGTCGATGCCGTAGAAGCACGGCCACGACACCGGCGGCGAGGAGATGCGCACGTGCACCTCCTTGGCCCCGGCCTCGCGCAGCATCTTGACGATCGCGCGCTGGGTGTTGCCGCGCACGATGGAGTCGTCCACGACGACGAGGCGCTTGCCCTGCACCACCTCGCGCAGCGGGTTGAGCTTGAGCCGGATGCCGAGCTGGCGGATGGTCTGCGACGGCTGGATGAACGTGCGGCCGACGTAGGAGTTCTTCACCAGGCCCTGGCCGTAGGGGATGCCGCTCTCCTCGGCGTAGCCCACGGCGGCAGGGGTGCCGGACTCGGGCGTGGGGATGACCAGGTCGGCGTCGACGGGGTGCTCGCGGGCCAGCACCCGGCCGATCTCGACCCGGGTCACCTGGACGCCCCGGCCGGCGATCGTGGTGTCGGGGCGGGCGAGGTAGACGTACTCGAACAGGCAGCCCTTGGGCTCGGCCAGTGCGAAGCGGCGCGACCTGACGCCCTGCTCGTCGATCGTGAGCAGCTCGCCGGGCTCGATCTCCCGTACGAACGTGGCGCCCACGATGTCGAGGGCGGCCGTCTCGGAGGCGACCACCCAGCCGCGCTCCAGGCGGCCCAGCACCAGCGGGCGGATGCCCTGCGGGTCGCGCGCCGCGTAGAGGGTGGTCTCGTCCATGAACACGAGCGAGTACGCGCCCTTGACCTGCGGCAGGAGCTCCGCGGCGGAGTCCTCGACGGACCTGCTGCGGTCCTGGGCGAGGAGCGAGGCCAGCACCTCGGTGTCGGTGGTGGCGCGGGTGGCGCCCGGATCGAGGCGCTGGGCCAGCTCCGGGGTGTTGATCAGGTTGCCGTTGTGGGCCAGCGCGAGCCCGCCGACCTCGGTGGAGCTCAGTGTGGGCTGCGCGTTCTCCCACACGCTGGATCCGGTCGTGGAGTAGCGGCAGTGGCCGATCGCCAGGTGACCGCGCAGGGTGCCCAGCACGGACTCGTCGAAGACCTGGGCCACCAGGCCCATGTCCTTGTAGACGAGAATGCGGCTGCCCTCGCTGACTGCGATGCCCGCGGACTCCTGGCCGCGGTGCTGCAGCGCGTACAGCCCGTAGTAGGTGAGTTTGGACACTTCCTCGCCTGGGGCCCAGACGCCGAAGACGCCGCAGGCGTCCTTGGGAGCTCGATCGTCGGGGTCCAGGTCATGGCCGAGCCGGCCGTCGCCTTTCAGCACGTACTTCAGTTTAGGTCGGTCACTTCGCTGCTCGCACACCCGGGGCCCGATCGGGGGCGTGCTGCGGTGGGAACGGGGGCGCTTGGACGCATGGTGTCCCAAGGATGGACGGGGTTTTACCGTGTCACACCCTTTCTGGGCTGCTCTGCGCGTAAGGGTGAAGTGTCCGGCATGCAATACCCGTCGGGAGACGCAGACGTGACCACACCTGGGGATCCGAACCAGCCCCGCCCGGGACAGGAGCCGCGCGAGGACGGCGACGACTACCTCGGCTCCGGTGGCCCCTCCGGGCCCGAGGAGTCCGGCGGCTCGGCGCCGGCCGGTCCGGGGACGCCGGAACCGCCGCTCGGCCCGGTGCCTCCGGTCGTGCCGCCGCCCGAGAGGCCACGTCCGGGCGGTGAGCCGCGTCCCGTGCCGGAGCCGGAGCCCGGTGGGGAGCCGCCGGTGCATCCGCCGGGGCCCGACCAGCCCACCACGCCCGAGGTGCCGGAGCCGACGGGGGGCCGGGGCGGCCTGCCGGGCGACGAGGAGCCGGACGCGGAGACGACGCAGGCGTACCCGGTGCCGGGCGGCACCCCCGCCTATCCCGGCTGGGAGGGGACGGCCGAGCCGCCCCCCGCGCCGCCGGGCACCTCGGCCCCGTCCCGTTTCGAACAGCCGTCCCCCGGCGAACCGCCCGGCGCCCACGGAGGGCCGCCCGGCGCTCCGGGAGGCGCCCCGTCCGGTCCGTACGCGGCGGGCGCTCCGGGGGCCGCGGGCCCGTACGGCGAGCCCGCCCCGCCCGGGACCTCGCCCTCCAGCCCGTACGGCGGGCCGCCCGGCGGAGGCCCCTACGGCCCCATGCCGGGCCCCGGCGGGTACGCGCCACCGCCTCCCGGCGGCTACCCGCCCTCCTACCAGAAGGCGCCGCCGGGAAGCGGTCTCGCCACGGCGTCGCTGGTGCTGGGGGTTGCCAGCCCGTTCCTGGTGTTCGTCTGCTTCGCCGGCGTGCTGACCGCGATCCTGTCGATCGTGTTCGGCGGGGTCGCGCTCAGCAGGGGCGTGGGCAAGGGCCGCGCCCTGGCGGGGATCGTGATCAGTGTTCTCGCGCTGATCCTGTTCACGATCGTGGCCATGTGGTTCTGGAACGTGGTGCAGGACTGCGGCCGGCTGCCCGGTGAGCTCGCCGACCAGTGCTTCCGGAGCAGGTTCCCCTGGATGGACCGTCCCCGCTGAGAACCGGCCCCGGGTGGTCAGGCGAGGGGCAGGTGCCCGGACAGGTCCGCGCGTGACCCGCTGGCCGCTATGGCGCCCTCGGCCACGGTCTCGTCCCAGCCCCGGCGGCCGACGGCCAGCTCGATCCAGGTGCGGGGGCTCATCTCCACGACGTTCGGCGGGGTCCCGCGGGTGTGCCGGGGTCCCTCGATGACCTGTGCCGCCGCGTACGGCGGGACCCGCACCTCGACCGTGCGGCCGGGGGCTGCCGTGGCGAGCCGGTCGAGCAGGTGGCGCACGGCCTGCCGGGCCGCGTCACGCTCGGGCTCCAGACCCCGGTCGTAGGCGGTCAGCACGGCCTCGACCAGGGCGCCGGGCAACGCGGCGGCGGGGCCGTCGTAGGCGGGCTGGTCGAGGGCGACGAGCTGGGCGTCGAGCGCGGCCCTCAGCTTCTCGGGGTCCGGTCTGCGTGGTGGCACCCGCCCATTGTGCTCCGTCCGGTGGGGGAGAAGGGCCGGTTGGGTGCCCGGTTCCTCCCTGGGAGCGTTCATCGTCCCGGAGGTTCTCGTTCACCTCTGGTTTCGACGCCCGCCGTAGCGTCCCAGCCGAACCACCGTGCACACCCTTGGAGTTTCCCGTGGCGAACCGGCATCTTCCGCTGCTTCCCAGCCCGCACAAGTCCGGCCGTTCGGCGATGACCTGCCAGTTCCGCTGCGGCAACGCGTGCGCGCACGAGGCCGGCAACACCAGTGGCAACACCTACTTCGGCGACGTCGTCGCCGAGGCGTTGACCCGCAGAGGCGTGCTGCGCGCCGGCGCCCTCGGCGCGCTGGTCGTGGGCGCCGGCGTGGCGGGCGCCGTGCCCGCGCTGGCCGGCCCGACCCCCGAGGCCGCCCCCGAGGACGCGGCCCGG
>NZ_JBFAIA010000019.1:0-86468 GCF_040654455.1 Nonomuraea sp. NPDC050691 | reverse complement strand
CGCCGCGTACGGGTGGCTGGCCGTGGGGCTGCTGCTCACCGGGACCGGGGTCTCGCTCGTGCTGCCCGCCCTGGCGACCGCTGTCATCGCCGCCGCGCCCGAGGGCACGGCCGGGGCCGCCGGGGGGCTGCTCAACGCCGTGCGTCAGGCGGGGGCGACGCTCGGGGTCGCCGTCATGGGCGCCTGCGCCGGCCTCGGGACGGTCACCGGCTCGGCGCTGTCCCTCGTCGTGGCGGCGGGGCTGTGCGGGCTCGCCGCGGCCTGGTTCGCTCTGAAAGGTTCGTCCTGAAGCGGCCTGGTTCGCTCTGAAAGGTTCGTCCTGAGACCTGAAAGCGTCGCGCTGGAAGTGCAGGTCGCCCGGAAAGCTGTGGGGTTCGTGCCGAAGGCTGTGCCGGAGGACGGGGGCGGCGGCGACCACGGGGTGGGGACCAGGCTCATCAACCGCTCCCAGGCCGGGGAGGACGCGGTGACGTGGGGATCCCAGTCGAACGCCTCGTCGCAGGCCAGGTAGAGGTGACCCGGCGGCTTGCCGCGCCGCGAGCGGGCGCGTCGGCCACGTTCCGACGCCCGCGGCTGGGAACGCGCGGCTGCGCGGCGGAGGGGATGGTGCTGGGCGCGGGTGACGGCGGATGAAGCACGTCATGTCCGCTAGCTGGGGTTCCGTGGGTTATTGGGGGCGTTGGGTGGGCTCTGAGGGGGCATAAGTGAGGTTGATGAGGAAGCTGGGGATTCTCGGGATCGTGGGCTTGGGGCTGCTGGTGGCAGGCACCGCCTTCGCCCAGGCAGGTCCTGTCGCCCCGGCCCTGTCCCGAAGGCCCGTCCGGGCGCATCAGGCCGTCCCGGCCCGTCCGGCCGCCTCGGACGTGTGCTCCACCGGCGACCTGGAGACCCGGCTCGGACGGGTGGACCCCGGCGCGGGCAACCGGTACGCCCCCTTGACCTTCACCAACGTGTCGGACGCCTCCTGCGTCCTGTCCGGCCATCCCGGCGTCGCCCTGCTCGACGCGGGCGGCGAGGCGCTTCCGGTGACCGTGCGGCACCTGGAGGGGCCGGGCGAGGCGGCGACCCTGGAGCCGGGCGGGAGCGTGCGGTCCGTCCTGCACTGGACGGTCGTGGAGCCCGGCTGCGTCAGCCCGGCCGAGCTGCGGGCCACGCCGCCGGGCGGGGGCACGGGCGTGACCGTCCGGCTCCCCGAGGGCCGGGTGTGCGGCGGCGTGGACGTCACCCCGGTCCGCTGAGGACTCCATCACCCCCCTGGCCTGCCGAGGTGCCGCCGGCCGCTCCCTCCCATGGAGGTCCTCCGGGACCTAGGCTTGACATGGAAGGAATGCCGCCATGGACATCACCATCATTCTCACCGTTATCGCCTTCCTCGTCTTCCTGATGGCCGTCAGCAGCGTGCGGGTGGTCAACCAGGTCGAACGGGGCATCATCTTCCGCTTCGGCCGGGCCCAGAAGGCGATCCGGCCACCCGGCCTGACGGTGCTCATCCCGTTCGCGGACCGGATGAAGAAGGTCAACGTTCAGATCGTCACGATGCCCGTGCCCACGCAGGAGGGCATCACCCGTGACAACGTCTCCGTCCGCGTGGACGCGGTCGCCTACTTCCGGGTCAAGGACCCGATGCGGGCGGCCATCGAGGTGCAGGACTACCTGCGCGCGGTGGAGCAGGTGGCGCAGACCTCGCTGCGGTCGATCATCGGCAAGAGCGAGCTGGACGACCTGCTGACCAACCGCGAGGAGCTGAACCGCGGCCTCGCCCTGATGATCGACAGCCCCGCGCTCGGCTGGGGGATCCACATCGACCGGGTCGAGATCAAGGACGTCCAGCTCCCGGAGACCATGAAACGCTCCATGTCGCGCCAGGCCGAGGCCGAGCGTGAGCGGCGGGCGCGAGTGATCGTCGCGGACGGCGAACTGCGGGCCGCCCAGAAGCTCGCCGACGCCTCCGGCATCATGTCGAAGACGCCGGGCGCGTTGCAGCTGCGCCTGCTGCAGACCGTGGTGGAGGTCGCCGCCGAGAAGAACTCCACCCTGATCATGCCGTTGCCGGTCGAGCTGCTGCGCTTCTTCGACCGGGCCGCACAGGCCGCCGAGCAGGCCCGGGAAGAACGGACCGGACCGGGCGAGATCGAAGGAGACGATCAGCCGAAGCTGGAGCAGGCGCACACGGACGAGACGCCGGCGCTGACGGAGGCCGCCGCCCAGGCCGCCGCCCCGGAGCCCACCAGGCCGGAGCCGTCGGTGCGGGAGGCCGTGGTGCCGGAGCCCGTCGCGCCGGAGTCGCGCAACGCGCACCCGCGCGGACGATCGCTCACGTGACGCCCTCCTGGGGGGCGAACGCCGCCGGGTTCCTGCGGGCCGCCGCGGCGCGGCTGCGGCGTCCGTACGCGATGGTCCAGGTGACGAGCGCGGCGGTGACCGCGATCGGCAGCACCGTGGAGACCGTGACCATCGCCGAGGTGGACAGCGTGTACGACAGGCCCAAGCGGACGACCGCCTCGGCCAGGTAGACGACGCCCCAGACGACGGTGAGGATCCGCTGCACCCGGCGGAACCCCGGGTACTGCCACAGGGCGTCCCACCGGGCCAGCCCCTCGTCGGTGCCGTCGGTGCCGAACTTGCGCCCGAAGTAGAACATCAGCGGCCGGCGCGTCAGCAGGGAGCCGAGCAGCACCAGCCCGAACAGCCCGGTGACCGCGGACTCCTTGACCAGCACCAGCCGCTCGTCCTGGAACACCAGCGAGCCGGCCACGCCGAGCCCGACCACGATCAGCGTGAGCACGCCGAAGTCGTCGACGCGGCGCCGGACCAGCAGGACGCCGAGCACCTCGACGGCCGGCCAGACCGCGGAGAGCGCGAGCGCCGCGACGTCCGACATGCCGCGATCGGTCAGCAGCGTGTACGTCAGCCAGGGCAGGACGACGTTGAACACGATCGTCGGGCCCCAATTCACTACCACGGCCCGTAACTTCGCCACGGGACCTCCTCATGTGTCGACTAGACTCACGCTCGTGAACGAAAACGTATCACCGCCTCGCCTGGCCGCAAGACCCTCGCGTGGCCGATCGGTCGCGCTGGTGCCGTTCCTGTTCGGCGCCGCGGACCGGGACGAACTGTCCGGTACGGCGCTGACCAGGCTGCTGGGGGACCTCGGGCTGACCGAGGCTGCGGCGCGCGCGCTCATCGCCCGGATGCGCAAGGACGGCCACCTGACCGGCGAGCGGCACGGCGGCGGCACGCGCTACCGGCTGGCCGGCGACCTGGCCGCCGGCTTCGTCCGGATCCGGGACAACTCCCCGGCCGCCCCCGAGTGGGACGGGCGGTTCCACGCGCTGCTCTACCAGGTGCCCGAGGGGGAGCGCGCCTACCGCGACGCGCTGCGCCGGGCCGCGCTGCTCACCGGGTACGGGCTGCTCCAGCAGGGGGTGCTGATCGCGGTCACCGACCGCTCCGCCGGGCTCGGGCCGCTGCTCACCCCTCCGGAGGGCGTACGGCTGCGCCGGGCCACGATCGCCATGGAGGAGGCCGACGCCGCCCGCGCCGCCTACGACGCCTGGGGCCTCGGGGCGCTGAGCGACCTGTACTCCCGGTACGCCGAGGACCTGGAGGTGGCGATGCGCTCGGCGCCCGACCGGCCCGCGGCGGACGCGGAGGCGCTGCGGACGTTGAGCCGCCTGCTGGGCAAGGCCATGGTCGACACCCTGCGCGCCCCGCGGCTGCCGGAGCCGCTGCGGCCGGCCGGGGGGTCGCTGCCCCGGCTGCAGGCCGCGATCGGCCAGGCGCAGCGGGTCTACGGCCCCCCGGCCATCACGTACGTGCGCCGGGTCCTCGACGACGAATGACCCGCCGAGTATGGCCGGCGGGCGCGGCTACCTGCTGACGCCGTCGGCCGTGCGCCGCTGGAGGAGGTGCAGGTCGGCGGGGCGGGGGAGGCTCTCCCAGTCGCCCTGCGAGGTGACCGCGAACGCGCCCGCCGCGCAGGCCGTGCGCAGCCGCTCCTCCGGGTCGTGGCCCGACAGCCACCCGGCCAGCCAGCCCGCCGCGAACGCGTCGCCCGCCCCGACGGGGTCCACCTCCGTCACCCGGTACGGCTCCGCGTGCCGGATGACTCCGCCGGACAGCTCCAGGGCGCCCTCCGAGCCCGCCTTGACCAGCACGTGCCGGGGCCCGAGAGCGGCCAGGGCACGGGCCAGGTCGGCGGGCTGCTCGACGTCGGCGATCAACCGGCCCTCGGGGCCGGTCGCGAACAGCACGTCCACGTCCGTGACCGCCTCCCGCAGCCACGCCCCGGCCTCGGCGGGCGACCAGAGCGCGGCCCGGTAGTTGACGTCGAGCGACACCAGCACGCCCGCCGAGCGGGCCAGCGTCATCGCGTGCCGGACGGCCTCGCGGGCGGAGGCGGACAGGGCCGGTGTGATGGCGGAGACGTGCAGGACCCGGGCCCCGGTGACGAGCTCCGGGTCCAGGTCGCCGGGCGACAGGCGAGAGCCGGCGCTGCCGCCGCGGTAGTAGCGGACGTCGACCAGCTCGGCCGTGCGCCTGCCCTTGATCATCAGCCCGGTCGGGGCGGCGGGGTCGGTGACGGCGCGGGTGTCCACGCCCTCGCCCAGCAGCGTGGAGCGGATCAGGTCGCCGAACTCGTCCGCGCCCACGCGCCCGATCCAGGTCGCGCGGTGGCCGAGCCGGGAGACGCCGATCGCGACGTTGGACTCGGCGCCGCCCAGCCCGAGGTCGAAGTCGCGGGCGAAGCGGAGGGGGCCGGTGCGACGGGCGGCGAACAGCGCCATGGTCTCGCCGAACGTCACCAGATCGGTCACCGCCGCGACCTCTGGAGCAGCCGCCCGAGCGGTCGCCGGAAAGGACTCCGGGGAGGAGGTCGGTGTGGTCATCAGGTCGTCGCCCCCAGCTTTCCGGAGATCCGCGCCGCCGTGGCGGCCACCCGCGGGCCCAGCTCGCGTACCCGCGCGGCGGTGATGCGCGAGGTGAGCCCGGAGACCGAGACGGCGGCCACCACGTCCCCGGTGTGGTTGAAGACGGGCGCGCCGACGCAGCGCACCTCGGGCTCGTTCTCGCGGTCGTCCACCGCGTAGCCGCGCCGCCGGACGCCGGCCAGCTCGCGCCGCAGCCGGTCGGGGTCGGTGATGGTGTGCCGGGTACGGGACTCCAGCTCCAGCCCCTCGACCGGGTCACCCGGCCGGAACGCCAGGATCGCCTTGCCCACGGCCGTGCAGTGCGCGGGCCCGCGGCTGCCGATGCGCGAGGCCATGCGGACGTTCGTCTCGTTCTCCACCTTGTCGATGTAGACGACGTGCGGCGGGTCGTGCACGACCAGGTGGACGGTCTCCCGCACCTCGGTCATCAGCCGGTGCGACTCCTCGGCGGCCACGGCGCGCAGGTCGAGCGTGGCGAGGTACGCCTGGCCGAGGCGGAGCGTGCCGTGGCCGAGCCGGTAGGCGCCGCTCCTGTGGTCGCGTTCGAGCAGCCGGGCCTCGACGAGCGGCGCGGTCAGCCGCAGCACGGTGCTCTTGGGCAGGCCCACGCCCTCGGCGAGCCGGGTCAGGGTGAGGCCGCTGTTCTCGCGTACGTGGTCGAGCACGGCCAGCGCCCGGCGCAGCGACGTCGACTGGTTTCGCTCCGGCACGTCCGCCACCCTACGGCCCGCGCCGTCCGGCCTTCCAGCCTGTGCAGCACATCGTTGTGCTATGCAGGACCCATGGAGGGCCCGTCGAGGACGGCGACCTGGTGCGTGTCCCCGGGCGCCAGGAACTCCAGCAGCCGCCGCGCCTCCGCCTCGGCCTCCTCCAGGCGGGCGATCGGCCACCACCGGTGGAGGGTGAGCGTGGAGACGCCCCTGGCCCGGGCGACGGTCCAGTCGCCGGCGGCGAAGCCGTCCACCAGGACGAGGCGGGGCACGATGTTCGTCCCTATGAACCCGCCGAGCGCGGCCCGTCCCCGCTCGGTGATCACGCGCGAGCGGTCGGCGTACGACAGGAACAGGTTGTCGAAGTCGTACATGAGGCGGACCGGCGCCGGGACGTCCTCGCCCGGCCGGGGCGCGTCCGGCAGGTCGTAGTGCGTGCGGCCCTCCTCGTCGCGGAACCGCACCAGGTCCAGCCCCTCCACGACCTCGGCCAGCCGGGTCAGCCCCGACCAGGTCTGGACGTCCTTCACCGTCGCCGGGCCGAACGCCGCGAGGTAGCGCGTCACCAGCTCGGCCGCCGTCATGGCGGGCACCTCCGGGCCGCCCAGCCACGTGTCGGCCGGGGCGTGCGCGATCGGGCCGCTCTTGCCCCACAGCCCGCGCGGCGGCACCTGCGCGAGTGGCACGAGCCACCGCACGCCCTGCCCGAGCGCGTGCGGGTCGTTGCCCGGCCACCGCTCGGCGAGCGCGCGGCCCAGCTCGGCGAACGTCATCGGCCGCTCGCTCAGCAGCGCCCGGCCGGTCGCGGCCAGCTCGTCCAGGTCCACGCCCGCGAGGCGCCGGCCGAACGTCGTGCGGGTCATCCGTTCCGTCACCCCCTGGACGAGGGGGCGCATCGCCAGGCAGTCACGCGCGCTCACCAGGTGGATCGTCGAGCGCTGCAACGCGATGCGCACCAGGGCGCGCGACTCCAGCAGGCCGGAGGCGGAGGCCGGGTCGAAGCCCTCGATCCGGTTCCACAGGCCGGTGTACCAGGTGTGCGGGGTCTGCGCCTGGAGGCCGCCGAGGCGCTCCACGACCTCTGCCACGGGCAGGGCGGCGCGGCGCAGCAGGAGCTGCCGGTCGAGGGTGGCCCGGTTGAGGGCGCGGCGGCTGATCAGGGGGTCCATGCCGGCAACGCTAGAGGCCACCGCGGAAGGATTTCTTCCGCGATGGCCTCCGATGGGTCAGCGAACCGTGGTTCGTGACGCGGTGGTCCCGCCTGGGTCAGCGAACCGTGGTTCGTGACGCCGTGGTCCCGCCGCCCGGCGCCAGCCACCCGGCCACGACCGCCGGATCGGCCCCGAGCGCCCGCGTCACCGGCACGTCCACCGTCGTGACGCCCCTGCCGCCGACCTTGACGACGCGGCTGCCCGCCGTGCCCTGGCCGTCGCGGACGAACAGGTGCGCCTCACCGGCGCCGGCCGCCCGGAGCGTCACCTTGACCGCTCCCTGGCCGCCCGTGGCGGAGGTCACCCGGCCGCTCTCCGACGCCTTGGCCGCCGGGCCGCCCGCCGGCGGGAGCCCGAGCCGGACCGCCTGCTCCAGCGACTGCGGCGAGTCGAGGCTCGACAGGCCGGTGGCCGGGATCACCGGGTCCGGCGGCGTGATGGGCCGGCCCGCCGGGGGCTGGTAGCCGGGCAGCGTCGCGACGCCCCACCGGTACGGGTCGCCCTGCACCCCGCCCCACGTCGACCAGCCGATCCGGGTCTGGCCGGTCTTGTCCTGGGTGTCGGAGTCGTAGACGAGGATGTTCAGCCCGAGGTGGGCGGGATCGACCGCGCCGGGGAGCTGCTCCATCGGGATCGCCAGCTCCACCGCGTACGCCCCGGAGGACACCTTGGACGCGATCCGCACGCCCGTGGCGGCCCCCTGGTGGTTGTCCGCGTCGCGCAGCGCGCACGGCGGGCCCTCGGCGGTCACCGGCAGCACGGCCGTCTTGAACGTGGTGGAGGTGTTCTCCGACGTGCCGCGCGGGTCGATCGTCACCTCCACCGCGTCGGTGCGCCAGTGCCGCTTGCAGTCGGACGTGGCCAGCCGGGTGCCGAGCACGTCGTCCTTGACCTGGACCAGCAGGTAGAGGGTGTCGTCGTGCCAGCTGACCTTGGCCGTGCCGGAGCAGTCGGCCGCCGACGCGCACGCGCTGCCCTCCCACAGGCGCGAGATGTCCAGGGCCGGTCCGGTGTACTCGCCGTCGCCCTCCGCGCCGTCCACGGCGGGTGCCGCGGCGGCCCGCGGGATGACGGCGGCGGGGACGAGCTCCAGGGCCGGCTTGCTCACGCTGGAGCCGTCGACGCTGGTCGTGGTGATGGTGTAGGCGTAGTCGCCGCCCTCGTTGGACGTCTTGAGCGAGGTGTCGGTGTTGGTGACGGTGAACGGGACCGTCGCCGACGCCCCGGCGGCGAGCCCGCTGTAGGGGGCCTCGGCCCGGTCGGCGGTGAAGCCCTTGGGCAGGTCCAGGCGCACGGTGCCGGACTGCGTCGTCCCGCTCACGTTGGTGACGACCACGCCGACCTGGCGCGAGCCGCCGGACGGGAGCGTGAGCACCGGCGTGACCAGGCCGCGCTGCTGCGGCACGCCGACCTCGGCGGCCCACTTCTCGTACTGGCCGACCTGCGGCAGGAGCTGCTGCACCCCGCGCACGGCCGGGCTCACCTCGACCTGCCGGTCGGTGTAGCCGGAACCGCGCTCGGTCGTGAGGGTCGCGGCGAGCCGCGCCCGCTCGCCCGGGGCCGCGCCCTGCGGCGGGGTCACGGTGAACGTCGCCGTCCCCGTGCGCCCGGGCGCGAGGCGGCCCAGGTCGCCGGAGCCGGTGACCTTCCAGCCCTCGGGCACGCGCAGCGTCGCCGACGAGCGGCCCAGCGGCTCGCGGGGCGGCGCGGTCGCGCTCACCTTGACGCTGAACGCGGCGCCGGGGCGCACGTCGAACGTGCCGGGCCGCAGCCCGAACAGCGTGCCCAGCGGCACGGCGCCGCCCGCCCGCACCAGGGCGCCGTCGAGGATGGCCGTGGGCGCCGCGGCCGCCGCGCCGCCCGGCGCCGGGAACGGCACCCGCGCGTCCACCTGGGTGAAGAAGTCGCAGCCGAGCTGGGCCGGGTCGGACGGCACGTCGGGGAAGACGGCCCAGCCCTGGGAGGCGTACGAGCGCTGGGCGTCGCGCTCGATGGCCGCCCACGTCCGTCCGCCCTGGCGCGCCGAGGGGCGCCCGCTCCAGACGCCGTAGACGTTCTGCGCCGGGTTGGCGGGACGGAAGGTGGAGGCGCAGTCGGGGCCGGTGCGCGACGTGCCGCGCGCCCCGCCCTGCAGCAGCCGGGACGGCGCGAACGGCCGCAGCCCCTCGCGGGTGATCTGCTCGGGGTACACCCCGGGGTCGGCCGCGGCGTAGAACGCCTGCACGGCCAGCCGCGCGGCCTGCTGGTGGTTGCCGTGGTTGCCGGGGGAGGGCGCCGGGTCCATGGTCAGCAGCACCTCGGGGCGGGTCTGCCGGACGATCCTGACGACCTTCTCCAGCGTGTCGTCGCCCCAGATCTGCGCGGTCAGCGGGGCGCTGACCGTGTAGTAGAAGTCGACGTCGTCCAGGTTGAACACGTCACGGACCCCGGCCTTGCCGACGGCCGTGCGCTCCTCGGCCTCGCGGATCAGGCCGAGCGCGGGGCCCTCCTCGGGGCCGACGGCGTTGCCGCCGCCCTCGCCCCGGGTGACGGTGACGACCCCGGTGCGGACGTGGTGGTCCTCGTTCCACTGGCCGAGCGTCGAGAGCGTGAACGCCTCGTCGTCGGGGTGGGCGCCGACGAACAGCACGTCGAGGTCCGCGGCCGAGCCGCCGGAGCCGGACGCGTCCGCCGCGGGCGACGAGGCGGCCGGCTCGGGTTCGGCCCGGGCCGAGGCTGATGGGACGGGCAGCGCCGCGAAGGCGAGCGAGGCCGCCGCGGCGGCCACCGCCCATCGGCGCGGCGTGGGGGGTGAGGGTCTGCGCATGAAACCTCCGGTGGTTACTCGCGGACCGCCCCCTGGAGCAGCCCGCGGACGAAGTGGCGCTGGAGGAACAGGTAGAAGACCACGACCGGGGTGGCCACGATGACCGATCCGGCCGCGAGGAGCGTGAAACCCGAGGTGTACTGGCCCTGGAAGAACGCCAGGCCGAGCGGCGCGGTCCGCAGCGACTCGCTGGTCACCATGATCAGCGGGATGAGGAACTCGTTCCACGTCCACATGAAGACCAGCACGGTGAGCGTGACGATGGCCGGCCGGGCCGGCGGCACCAGCACCTGCCACAGCGTGCGCCACGTCGAGGCGCCGTCGATGCGGGCGGCCTCGGCGATGGCCCGGCTGCTGGCCCGGAAGTAGGCCCGCATCCAGAACGTGCCGAACGCCACCGACAGCGCCACCTGCGGCAGCGCGACCGACCAGAACGTGTCGATGAGGCCGAGCGTGCGCAGGTCGAAGTAGAGCGGCACCGCGATGGCCTCGCTCGGCATCATGATCCCGAGCATGAACAGGTAGAACAGGACGGCCTGGCCGCGGAAGCGCATGGTGCCGAACGCGTACCCGCTCATGATCGACAGCACCACGCTGACCACGACGACGAACCCCGACACGGCCAGGCTGCTGCGCAGATACGTGCCGAACCGGCCCGCCTCCCAGGCCGCCGCGAAGTTGCCCAGGTGGGGCCCCCAGCCCTGCCCGGCCGGGCCGGCGTCGTCGGGGCCGAGCGCGGCGCCGAGGACGGTCACGATGGGGAAGAGCGCGAACGCGGCGAACACCGACAGGATGACGTAGTTCGCCACACGCTCGGCACGCGAGATCACGAAACCCTCCCACGCCGGCGGACGGTCACGAGGTCCCCCTGTCGGCCAGCCGGTTGATCGCGAACGAGATCGCGAAGATGACCACGGTCAGCGTCACGCCGATCGCCGCCGCCGAGCCGACCTGCCCCAGCCCGAAGGCCCGGTGGTAGACCTCGAACGACGGCACCGACGTCGAGTCGCCGGGCCCGCCCCGCGTCGTGACGTACACGAGGTCGAACGTCCGCAACGCGGCGATCACCGTCAGCGTCAGCGCGACCGCGATCTCCCCGCGCACCGACGGCAGCGTGACCGCGAAGAACTCCCTGACCGCGCCGGCCCCGTCGAGCCGGGCCGCCTCGTACAGCTCCATCGGCACGCGGCTCATCCCGGCCAGCAGCAGCACGGTCACCAGGCCGCTCTCGAACCACGTGCCCACCACGCCGACCGCCGGCAGCGCGAACGTGTGGTCGCCCAGCCAGCCCCGGGTGAGCCCGTCCAGGCCGAGCGCTCCGAGCAGCGCGTTCAGGGTGCCGTCGGGCGCGTACACGCGCCGCCAGGCGACGGCCACCACGACCATGGCCACCACCTGCGGCAGGAACACCACGGTCCGGAAGAAGCCGAGGCCGCGCACCTTGGCGTGGTTGAGGATCGCCGCCAGCGTCAGCCCGATGGCCAGCGGGATCACCGCGTAGAACACGATGAGCACCAGCGCGTGGCCGAACCCCGCCCGCAGCCGTTCGTCCGACAGGATCGCGGCGTAGTTGTCCAGGCCCGCCCACCGGCCGAGGGTGAGACCGTCCCAGTCGTACAGGGAGATCTGCACCGCGCGGCCGATGGGATAGAGCAGGAACACCGCGTAGACGACGAACGCCGGCAGCAGGTACAGGTAGGCGACGCGGCCGGGCTCCCCCGGAGGTCGGCCCATGCTCACCCGTTGCTCTCGGCGAAGGTCTTGTAGTCCTTCTCCAGCGTGTCGAGGAACTCCTTCGGCGTCGCCTTCTTGGCCAGCAGGTCCTGCAGCGCCGCGCCGAGGGTGTCGGCGAAGGTCGGGGTGGCGTAGTCGAGGTACGGCACCAGCCCGTTCTCCTTGGTGGCGGTGCCGAACGCGGTGAAGACGTCCTGCTGGGGCCCGGCCTTGACGCTCTGCTGCCCGGTGTCGGCGACCGGCAGGTTGCCGGTGGCGGTGAGCACCTTCATGGCGTCGGCGTTGGTGATGAAGTCGATGTACGCCGCCGCCGCGTCCGGGTGCGGGCTCTTGGCCGTGATCGCGAACGGCAGGCCGGTGCCGCCGGTCGCGACGGCCGGGGCGCCGGCCGCGGCGCCGGGCGGCAGCGCGAACCCGAGGTCCTTGCCGAGCGCCTTCTCCAGGTCGGCCAGCAGCCAGGTGCCGCCGATGAGGAAGACGCCCTTCCCCTTGCCGAACGCCTGCCAGGCCGGGTCGTAGCCCTGCCCGTTGAAGCCCTGCTCGAAGTAGCCCTTGTCCACCCAGCCGACCAGCTCCTCGGCGGCCTTGACGTTCTCGGGGGTGGTCCACGAGGCGCCCTTGCGGCCGAAGGCGAGCGTGGAGATCTGGTCGGCGGGCACGTGGCGGCCCTGCACGGTGCCGAACACGTGGATGGCGGGCCACTTGTCGAGGTTGCCGAGCTGCATCGGCACCTCGCCCGCGGTCTTGGCCTTCTCCAGCGCCGCCTGGAAGTCGGCCCACGTCTTCGGCGGCTCCAGGCCGAGCTTGGTGAGCTTCGCCCGGTTGTAGAAGACGCCGACGACCTCGCCGACCTGGGGCAGGCCGTACAGGTCGCCCTCGCCGAACACCTTGCCGTCGGCGCTGTAGCGCGAGTAGCGCAGCACCGAGTCGGGGTAGCGGGTCTTCCAGCCGTACCTGTCGGCGTAGGCGTCCAGCGGCAGGAGCTGGCCGGCCTTGACGAACTGGCCCATCGACGAGCGTCCGTTGTTGGCCTCGACCACGTCCGGCGGCTCGTTGCCGCTCAGCGCGAGGCGCAGCGTGGTGTTGAGGTCGTCGAACGAGCGCGACACCCGCTTGAGCTTGATGTTGGGGTACTTGGCCTCGAACGCGGCGTTGAGCTGCTTCATCTGGGCGGCCTGGCCGCCGCGCACCTCCTGGTCCCAGACGGTGAGCGTCACGTCGCCGAGGGCGCCCGCGTCGGTGCGTACCGCCGAGGCGGCGGTCTTCGCGGGGGAGGGCGCGGGCGGCGCCGAGGACCCGGGCGCGCACGCGGTGGCGGCCAGGGCCAGGACACCGGCGGCGAGCACGGCGAACGTCCGCGGACCGCGGGGGCTTCGGCCCGTCCTGGGGATCATGGTGTTACTCCTTCTGAGCGGGCACGCGCGGCGCGGCCGGTACCTCGGGCTCGGTGGGGACAGCCGGGGCGGGCGGCTCAAGGTCGGCGTGCCGGGCGATCGTGGCGGCGGCCCGGCGCACCGCGCCCACCGGCACGGTCGGCACGAGCCGGTCGAGGAAGGCGTAGCGGCGGGCCAGCGAGTCGCCGTAGGCGCCGCCGTGCCCGGCCGCGCCGCGCACCTCGTGCCACCAGTCCGCGATGTCGCCCCAGCCCGGCGCGGCCAGCGACCCGCCGAACTGCTGGACGGCCAGCGCGGCGCACACCCCGGCGAAGGCCAGCCGGTCGGCCAGCGGCCACCCGCGCAGCGTGCCGAGCACGATGCCCGCGCCGAAGACGTCGCCCGCGCCGGTCGGGTCCAGCGCGCGGACCCGGGGGGCGGGCACGTACGCCTCCTCGCCGGTCGTGGAGTCGATGGCCATGGCGCCGTTCGCGCCGTCCGTGACGACGGCCAGCGGCACCTTGTCGGCGAGGGTGTAGAGGGCGTCGCGCGGGTTGTCGGTGCCGGTGTAGGCCATCGCCTCGACGGCGTTCGGCATGAACGCGTGGCAGACGGCGAGCTGGTCCAGCAGCGACGGCGACCACGCGCCCGACGGGTCCCAGCCCACGTCGGCGAAGATCAGGGCGCCGTCGCGCTGGGCCAGCTCGGCCCAGTTGCACGCGGTGCCGGGCGGCGCGCCGAGCGGCTCCTCCGCGGAGAGCGTCACGATCACGGCCCTGGACCGGGGCGGATTGCCGATCATCTCCGAGGCCGACATGGGCGCGGCGTGGCCGTGGGTCACCATGCTCCGGTCGCGGTCGACGGCCATGGAGACCGTCACCGGCGTGTGCCACTGCTCGAAGCGCCGCGACTTGGACAGGTCCACGGCCTCCTGCTCGGCCAGCGTGCGCCAGCAGAAGTCGCCGTAGTCGTCGTCGCCGAACGCGGCGGCCAGCGACGTGCGCAGGCCCAGCCGGCTCGTGGCGATGGCGAGGTTGGCGATGCCTCCGGGACAGGAGCCCATGCCCTCGGCCCACGTCTCGGTGCCGGCGGCGGGCATGGCGGGCAGGCCGGTGAACACGATGTCGAGGAACACGGTGCCCGCGAGGAACACGTCGAACTGCGGAGCCTCCGGGCTCCGCTGATCGGCGAGAGGGTCGTACGCCTGGGCAGACACGGGAATGAGACCTCCTCGACAGTTCGAGATGTGCGCAATCTTGCACGTTTACTCGCGCACATCAAGTGTTTCGTGTGATGAGTTGAGAGAAGATGCTCGTTCATGCGCGCGTTTGACTGTTAGACTCCGATCGTGCTCCAGCACCTCAGGCATGCGGAGATCATGCGCCGAGTCCGGCTCTCGGGGGCGACCAGCGTCCGTGACCTGGCGGCCCAGCTGGGCGTGAGCCCGTCCACGATCCGCCGCGACCTGGAGGTGCTCGACCGCGACGGCACGCTCAGGCGCGTGCGCGGGGGCGCCCTGGCCGGGGCCGACGCCGACACCGACCGGCCCTTCGCCGAGGTGGCGGGGGTCGACGAGCAGGACAAGGAGTCCGTGGCCGCCCGCGCCGCGCAGCTCGTCGGCGACGGCGACGTCGTCCTGCTCGACATCGGCACGACCACGATGCGGCTGGCCTGCCGCCTGCGCGGACGCCGCGTCACCGTGGTCACCTCCAGCCTCGCCGTCCTCGACGTGCTGCGCGACGACCCGGTGGTCGAGCTGCTGCTGCTCGGCGGCATGCTGCGCCGGCCGTACCACTCGCTGGTGGGCGTGCTCACCGAGGAGGCGCTCGGGCAGGTCTGCGCCGACCGGGTGTTCCTGGGGGCCAGCGGGGTGCGCGCGGACGGCCAGCTCGTGGACACGACGCTCGCCGAGGTGCCGCTGAAGCGCGCCATGATCGCCGCGGCGGGGCAGGTGGTGCTGCTCGTGGACCGGCACAAGTTCCCCGGGACGGGCGCCCTGCGGGTGTGCGGGCCCGAGGACATCGACGTGCTCGTCACCAACGAGGGCGCCGACGCGTCCACGCTGCGCGCCTGCGCGGACGCCGGCGCCGAGGTCCTGCTCGCGTGATCGCCGAAGCGTTGTCCGCCGAAGCAACGTCCGCCGAAGTGACGTCCGGCTGTGAGGAGATCGGATGAGACTGGCCGTTCTGGGAGGCGGGGGCTTCCGGGTCCCTCTCGTGTACGGCGCGCTGCTGCGCGACGCCGCCAAGCCCCGCGTGGAGGAGGTGGTGCTGTACGACGTGTCGCCCGAGCGGCTGGAGGCCATCGGCCACGTCCTGGAGCAGCTCGCCGCGGGGCACGACGACCCTCCCGCGGTACGCGCCACCACCGACCTCGACACCGCGCTGCGCGACGCCGACTTCGTCTTCTCCGCGATCCGGGTCGGCGGCCTGGCGGGCCGTACCGCCGACGAGCGGGTCGCGCTGGACCTCGGCGTGCTCGGCCAGGAGACGACCGGGCCCGGCGGCGTCGCCTACGGCCTGCGCACGATCCCGGTCGCGGTGCGCGTGGCCGAGCGGATCGCCGCCCTCGCCCCCGGCGCGTGGGTCATCAACTTCACCAACCCGGCCGGCATGGTCACCGAGGCGATGCGCCGCGTCCTGGGCGACCGGGTGATCGGCATCTGCGACTCGCCGATCGGCCTGGTCCGGCGGGCCGCCTCCGCCCTCGGGCTCGACCCGGACCGCGTGTCGCCCGACTACGTGGGGCTCAACCACCTCGGCTGGCTGCGCGGCCTGTCCCACCAGGGCCGCGACGTGCTGCCCGCCCTGCTCGCCGACGACGCGGCGCTGCGGCAGGTGGAGGAGGCGCGGATCTTCGGCGCGGACTGGGTGCGCACACTCGGCGCGCTGCCCAACGAGTACCTGTACTACTACTACTTCACCCGCGAGGCCATCGCCGCGACCTCGGGCCGGACCCGCGGCGAGTCGCTGCTCGGCCAGCAGGACCGGTTCTACGCGGCGGTCCGCGAGCGGCCCGGTCAGGCGCTGGCCGAGTGGACCAGGGCGCGCAGGGAGCGCGACGAGTCGTACATGGCCG
The DNA here is from genome assembly GCF_040654455.1 of Nonomuraea sp. NPDC050691. Taxonomy (NCBI): domain Bacteria; kingdom Bacillati; phylum Actinomycetota; class Actinomycetes; order Streptosporangiales; family Streptosporangiaceae; genus Nonomuraea; species Nonomuraea sp. NPDC050691. The sequence continues at coordinate 70,622 of NZ_JBFAIA010000019.1, read as the reverse complement.
AGGCCCGCGACGTCACCGAGGCGGGCGAGCGTGACGCCGCCGACCTGGAGGCGGGCGGGTACGAGGGCATCGCGCTCGCGCTCATGGCGGCGATCGCCCGCGGCGAGCCCGCCACCATGATCCTCAATGTGCGCAACGGCGCCGCCGTGCCCGGGCTGCCGGAGGACGCGGTGGTCGAGATCCCGTGCGCGGTGGACGGCTCGGGCGTCAGGCCGCTGGCCACCCGGCCGCTGCCCGGGCGGCTCCTCGGACTGGTCCAGCAGGTGAAGGCGGTGGAGCAGACGGCCATCGAGGCGGCCCTGTCGGGCTCGTCGCGGCTGGCGGTCGAGGCGTTCGCGCTGCACCCGCTGGTCGACTCGGTGAGCACGGCCCGCCTGCTTCTCGACGGCTACCGGGCCCGCGTCCCGCAGCTCGCCGAGGTGCTGGACGGCGGCCGGCCCTAGCCGGTGAGCGGGTGCTCCAGCGGGCGGGCGCTCTGGCGGGTGAGCGCCGGGGGCAGCGACGACTCGGGCGCCTCCGGCCATCGCGACGGGTCGCCCAGGCACTCCAGCTGCTCCATCTGCAGCCGGAACCAGGGCGAACTGTCGCTGTGCCCGACCAGCTTCCGGCACTCGTCCCACGAGAGCCAGGCGGCCATGGACACCTCGTCGGCGTTGAGCGAGAAGTCGTCTCCCGAGGCCGTCGCCCGGACGACCGGGCACAGCTCGTGCTCGACCGTCCCGTCGTCCGCGACCGCCCGGTACGAGAACCGGGGGAGGATCACGGTCACCTCGCGCAGCGTGATGCCCAGTTCGGTCCTGACCCGCCGCACCACCGCCTCCTCCAGCCCTTCGCCGGGCGCGGGGTGGCCGCAGCAACTGTTGGTGAGCACCCCGGGAAAGGTCTTCTTGCCGGCGGCCCTGCGGGTGATGAGGACCTGCCCGGCGGCGTTCACGATGTACGAGGAGAACGCCAGGTGGTAGGGCGTGTCCGCGTGGTGGGCGGACAGCTTGGCGGCGGAACCGATCGCATGACCCTCGGGATCCAGCAGGACGACTCTTTCCTCATTCACTGTGCGATCCTCGTTCTCGCTCGTAGCGGATCGGGAGCCGGGCCGGGCCCTGAAGCGATCTCAGCGGCCGCCAGGAGGCCGGGCCCGCGAGCTGGAGGCCGGCGACCCGGCGCAGGAGGGTGGCCAGGGCCTCCTGGATCTCGACGCGGCCGAGCTGGCCGCCCAGGCAGTAGTGGGCGCCGCCGCCGAAGCTGAGGGTCGCGGCGGCGGCCGGGCGGCTCAGGTCGTAGGCGTGGGGGTCGGCGTAGACGTCGGGGTCCCGGTTCATGGCCGGGATGGCGAGAATGATCCTGGTCCCGGCGGGGATGTCCAGGCCGTTGACGGTGGTGTCGGTGGCCGCGACGCGGCGCAGGAAACTCGCGACGGGCGTGAGCCTGGCCATCTCCTCCACCGCCGCCGGAATCAGGCCGGGATCCTCCTTGAGCGCCGTCCAGAGATCGGGGCGCCGGGCCAGGAACTCCAGGCAGCTCGCGAGTTGCAGCCGCGTCGTGTCCGTCCCGGCCATGATGAGCGCGGAGACGAGCGCGGTCAGGTCCTCGGTGGTGAGGTCCTCCTGCTGTTGGATCAGATCGGTGATGAGGTCGTCCGCCGGGTCGGCGCGGCGCGCCTCGACGAGCTGACGCACGTGGGCGTCGAGCTCGTCGTGGGCGGCAAGGCCCTCCGGCACCGCGCTCGCGTCGAACAACGCGAGCGTCCAGGCGTCGGCGGTACGGGAGTAGAGGGGGAGGTCCGCCGGCGGGATGCCCAGCGCCGAGCAGATGACGGGGATGGGATACGGGTGGGTCCACGCGGCGACGGCGTCGACGACCGTGCCCGGGGCCGTCCGGTCGACCAGCTCACCGAGGGTCCGGCGCATCAGCGGGCGCATCCGGTCGATCGCGCCCGGCTTGAAGGCGGGGGACGCCATGCGCCGCATCCGGGCGTGTTCCGCTCCGCTCAGGTGCAGCAGCGACCGGCGGCGGCGCGCGACGTAGCGGGGATCCAGGCCGGATCCGAGATCCTCCAGGATCCCCTGCTCGAACGCCCGGCTCCCCAGGACGGCGCGCCCGTCGGCGTGCCGCAGCAACACCAGCGCCTCGCCCAGGCGGGCCGTCCGGAGGCCCTCGGGCAGTTCCCTCAGCCGTGTCCAGAGGGGGCCCGGCGACGCGGCGAGTACGGGTTCGAGATCGACCAGCTCGCTGGTGCGCATCACTCGCCGGAGCCGAACAGATCGGGGTCGCTCTTCGCGATCTGCAGGTACATGGGCTGGAAGCTGTTCCAGGCGATGAGGTGGTTGCCGATCTGCTGCCGGGTCAGCCGGGCGATCTCCGGCGGGATGGAGGTGAGCGGGCCGGCCGCCTGTGCGAGCAACTGGGCGTGGCAGCACCGGTCCATCGCGACGAACCACCAGGCGGCCGCGTCGACGGTCTCGCCGACGGTGAGGAGGCCGTGGTTGCGGAGGATCACCGCCTTGTGCGGGCCGAGGACCTTGGCGATCCTCCTGCCGTCCTCACCGTCGAGGACGATGCCCGTGTAGTCCTCGAAGAGGGCATGGTCCTCGAAGAACGGGCAGGCGTCCTGAGTGATGGGGTCCAGCAGGCGGCCCAGCGCGGAGAAGGCCCGCCCGTGGATGGAGTGGGTGTGGACGACCGCCACGGCGTCGGGTCTGGCCTGGTGGATCTGCCGGTGGATGTTGAACGCGCCCAGGTTGATCTGGTGCCGCCCCTGGACGATGGCGCCGTCCCCATCGACGAGGACGAGGTTGTCCACGGTGATGTGGTCGAAGGGCAGGCCCATGGGGTTGACCCAGTAGTGGTCCGGCGTTTCCGGGTCACGCACCGTGACGTGCCCCGCGAGCCCCTCCTCGTAGCCGAACCGCGCGAAGATCCGCATGGTCGCGGCGAGTCGCTCCTTCCGGTGGCGGCGCTCCTCGGCGACGCTCGTGAACACCGGGGGCTTCTGGAAGAGATCTTCCGGTGGGAGCCTGTGCGGCGTCGTCATGATGGATTCCCTCCGTTGCGTAGCGTCTCAGCCGAGGACCGGGTCCTTCTGCGTGCTGCCGCTGAAATAGCAGTCCCAGTCCGTGAGGAGGGCCGACATGTCGCCGAGGTAGCCCTTTTCCGCCTTGATGTAGGTGCCGCCCTTGCGGCCGAAGGACCAGCCGACGGCGTTGACCGGGGTGTCGTCATAGGAGGGAGCCTCGGAGAAGAACTGCGCGATGCGTTCCGGAATCGCGGGGAACCGTCCGGGGGGCAGCTTCAACGCGTAGAAACAACAGCGTTCCAGCGCGCCCGTGGTGATCGAGGCGGTTACGGCGACGCAGAAATCCTCGGGTGCGAAGGTCCGGATGTCGGCCAGCTGCGCCTCGTCCGGCGGCGCGGCGTCCACCAGGCGCAGGATTTCGGCGCAGCGGTCCATCGTGATGGGTCCTCTGGTGCGGAAATAGAGGTTGACGGTCTGGTGGCGGTGGTCGACCGCGACGAACCGGAGATAGTCGAGCTGGACGGCGTGGAACGCGGCCAGCTTCTCGCGTAAGCCCGCGGGGACGAAGGACGGGCCCAGGACGTCCTGGGCCGGTCGCATGCCGCCGAGGTAGATCCAGGTCTTGGCGAGACCGTTGGCGGCGTCGAAGTCGCACGACTGCGTGGCGGCGCCGCCCTGGGCCTCGGTCCAGTCGCGGATCAGCCGCGTGGTGCCGGACTCGGCCTTCAGCAGGCCGGCCTTCAGCGCGGTCGCGACCGTGTCGTTCTGGGCCCGGGCGAAGAACCGGTAGCACAGGTGGTCCCCAGGGCGTCCGGTGGTCTTCCACACGGTGGCGCCGTCGCGGAACCCGTCACCGAAGGTGTCGAGCACCTTGCGGGTGAGGTCCTCTTCGTAGCGCGCGCCGAGCGCGCCCGCGGTCCTTTTGATTTCGTCCAGGAACAGCGTTTCCGAGAAAGACACGGTCTGACCCATAGGGCATCTCCCTTAGCTCCATGACGCAAACAGCAACCATTTCGCGCCGCTTTGTTTCGCGGGCGTTGATGAGCCCGCACAGGCGCGTGGGAAATGTGCGAAATTGCAGTGGTGAACAAGGGGAATTGACGCGAGACCGTGGTCTCTTTGCAAGATCCTAAGGATCGTGTCCGTCCAGCGTCAAGGGGTAGGTAAAGGCGCTTATCGACTGCTCAACGCATTTATTTCCTGACCATGAGTGAGGCGGAACGGTCCATCCGTGGCGCGTGCTGGGGCGATTAAAAAAAGCGGCGCCTCTGGGGTGATTGTCACGTGGCGTCCGGAATCGCAGAGAATTGCGAGTCGCGCTCACGAAATTGGGGGGATTTCAAGGGCCGGGAGTCAACCCTGTCCCTTGACGGCCTTGGCCATCAGCCGCTCGTACTGGCCGGGGTCGCTGGACGCGCGGACGATCAGCTCGGGCCGGAGCAGCTCGGTCTCGGCCTGCTCGCCCGCGAGGATGCGGACGAGCTGCCGCAGGCCCCGGCGGCCCATCTCCCGCATGGGGGAGCGGACCGTGGTCAGCGGCACCGGCAGCTCGGCGGCCAGCGGCGTGTCGTTGAACCCCACGACCGCGATGTCGGCCCCGACCCGCAGCCCGTGGTCGCGCAGCGCGCCGATCGTGCCGATGGCGCCGAAGTCGTTGACCACGAAGACGGCCGACGGCAGAGGGCCGGTGGCGAGCAGCCGCTCGGTGCCCGCGCGCCCGCCCTGGGCGTCGAAGCGGGAGTGGACGATCCGGTGCCCGGGGATCGGCAGCCCCGCCTCGCGGAAGCGGTCGGCGAAGCCGCCGGTGCGGTCGACGCCGGTGCTCGCGTACGGCTCGCCGGCCACGACCGCGACGTCCTCGTGGCCCTGCTCGAGCAGGTGCTCGGCCACCATCCGGCCGCCGAGGTAGTCGTCGCACACGACCGCCGGGTGCCCGCCGGCACGCCGGTTGACCAGCACGAACGGCACGCCCCGCGCGGCCACCTCATCGAGGAACCCCGAGTCGGAGTGGGCGTCACCGAAGATCATGCCGTCGACGCGGCGGCCCAGGACCATCTCGGTGCGGGCCCGCTGCACCTCGGGGACGTCGCGGGTGTTGGTGACGAACGTGGACAGGCCGTGCTCGGCGGCGGCCTCCTCGATGCCCTCGTAGATCGTGGCGAGGACCACGTCGGACAGGCGGGGGACCAGGACGCCGATGAGGTTGCTGCGCTGCGTGCGCAGGCTCATGGCATGGGGGTTGCGCTGGTAGCCGAGCTCGTCGGCGAGCCTGCGGACGCGCTCGACGGTCGGGCTGGACGCCGCCCGCAGCCCCTCGCCGGGCTTGGCGTGGAGGACCCGCGACACGGTGGAGACGTGCAGGCCGAGCTGGTCGGCGATCATCTGCAGGGTTACCGGTCGCGCCTTCTTCGCACCCAATGCCCCTCGGCCTCCGGTGAACTCAGGCTCGCCTGTTCATGCGCCGCGGCGGGCGGCCGGCTGTTTTCTTGATTTTAACGCGGAGTTATTGACATCACGTAGGCCCAGGTCAGATGCTACCAAACGTTTGGCCCAAACGTTTGGGTAACCGCGCTTTCGAGGAGGCCGTCGCGTGTCCAAGGTCATCGTCCTGTCCACGGGAGGGACCATCGCCACCCGCCGTGACGTACAGGGGGTGGGCCTCGCCAAGGACGGGGCAGGCGAACTCCTCGGCCGGCTCCCGGTCGATCCCGGGGTCGAGGTGGACGGGGTGGACGTGCTGTGCGCCGGCAGCTACCTGTTCACGCCGGCCGACATGCGCGAGGTCGTCCTGGGCGTCCGCGACGCCCTCGCCGATCCGGGCGTGCTGGGCGTCGTCGTCACCCACGGCACCGACGCGATGGAGGAGACGGCCTACCTCGCCGACCTCTTCCACGCCGACCCCCGCCCGGTCGTCTTCACCGGCGCGCAGCGCCCCGCCGACGCCGTGGACGGTGACGGCCCGCGCAACCTCGCCGACGCGATCACCGTCGCGGCGTCCGGCACGGCGCGCGGCCTGGGCGCGCTGATCTGCTTCGACGGCCGTGTCTACGCCGCCTGCGGCACCCGCAAGACCCACACGCTGGCGCCGGCGGCGTTCTCCGCGCCCGACGGCGGCCCCCTCGGGCGCGTGCGGGACGGGGAGGTGCACATCACGCTGACGCCGTCCCGGCCCAAGCCGCTCGACCTCGACGCGTACGACCTGGGCGGGGTACGGACCGACGTCGTGGCCCTCTACCCGGGCTGCGACGCGGGAGCGCTGCGCGCGGCGGCCGACGCGGGCGCCACCGGGATCGTGCTCGAGGCGCTCGGCGCGGGCAACGCCAACCCCGCCGTCGCGGGGGAGGTGGCCCGGCTCACCGAGGCCGGCGTCGTCGTGGCCCTGTCGACCCGCGTGGACGCCGGTCCCGTCGCCGCGCTCTACGGCAACGGCGGCGGCGCCGACCTCGTCGCGGCCGGCGCCGTCCCCACCGGGATCCTGCGCGCGCCCCAGGCCCGCGTGCTGCTCGGCGCCCTGCTCGGCTGCCACCGCGACCCCGCCCGGGTACGCGAGGAACTGACCGCGCGCACCGGCGGCGCCCCTGTCACAGGCCGCACCTGGCCCTCCGACTCGACCGAAAGGACGAAGTGACCATGCCCAAGGAGATTCTCGTCGCGTACGGCGTGGACGTCGACGCCGTCGCCGGCTGGCTCGGCTCGTACGGCGGGGAGGATTCCCCGTGCGACATCTCGCGCGGCCTGTTCGCCGGCGAGGTCGGCACGCCCCGCCTGCTGCGCCTGTTCGAGAAGTACGACCTGCGCACCACCTGGTTCATCCCCGGCCACTCCATCGAGACGTTCCCCGACCAGACCCGCATGGTCGTGGACGGCGGCCACGAGATCGGCGTGCACGGCTACTCCCACGAGAACCCGATCGCGATGAGCAGGGACCAGGAGAGCGCGATCCTCGACCACTGCATCGACCTGGTCGAGAAGTACGCGGGCCGCCGGCCGACCGGCTACGTCGCGCCCTGGTGGGAGTTCTCGCCCGTCACCAACGAACTGCTGCTGGAGCGGGGCATCAAGTACGACCACTCGCTCATGCACGACGACTTCACCCCGTACTACGTCCGCGTCGGCGACAGCTGGACGAAGATCGACTACTCGCGGCCGGCGGCGGAGTGGATGAAGCCGCTCCAACGGGGCGAGGAGACCGACCTGGTCGAGATCCCCGCCAACTGGTACCTCGACGACCTGCCGCCCATGATGTTCGTCAAGGCCAGCCCGAACAGCCACGGCTTCGTCAGTCCGCGCCACCTGGAAGAGATGTGGCGCGACCAGTTCGACTGGGTGTACCGCGAGTGCGACTACGCGGCGTTCACCATGACCATCCACCCCGACGTGTCCGGCCGGCCGCAGAACCTGCTCATGCACGAGCGGCTCATCGAGTACATCAACGGCCACGAGGGCGTGCGCTGGGTCACCTTCGACGAGATCGCCGACGACTACAAGACCCGCTTCCCGCGCCGTCGTCAGCGGGTGTGAACCCCCTGCCACGCTCTTCGAAAGGGCACCGCCATGACCACGACCTCTCCTGACGTCCCGGGGAGCGGCACCGCTCCCGGCTCCCGGCGTCTGGGCTACGGCCGAGGCGTCGCTGTACTCCACGCTCATCTCGGTGGGCACCGCGATCGTCGTCCTCGGCGTCGGGCCGCTGGTCGACCGGTTGGGACGCCGCAAGGGCATGATCATCACGGTGTCCGGCACGGCGCTCGCCTCGGCGGTCTCGGCCGCCACGATGAACGCCGCGTACCTGGTCGGGGTGCGCTCCATCGGCGGCCTCGGGCTCGCGGAGCAGTCGGTCAACGCGACGTACCTCAACGAGATCTACGCCGTGACCGAGGACGAGAAGATCAAGAAGCGCCGGGGCCTCGTCTACAGCCTCGTCCAGGGCGGCTGGCCGCTCGGCACGCTGCTCGCGGCGGCGTTCATCGCGATCTTCCTGCCGCTGGTCGGCTGGCGCGGCTGCTTCCTGCTGGCGACGTTCCCTGCCGTCGTCATCGCGCTGCTACGGCGCGGCCTGCGCGAGACGCCGCAGTTCCGCTGCTCATGTTCATCGTGATCAACGCGGTCGGCTACCTCGGGTACGTCTTCCACGGCTGGGCCGGGGACCGGTTCGGCCGGCGCAACGTCATCGCGTTCGGCTGGATGGCGTCCGGGGTGCTGTTCGCGCTCATGCTGCTGGTCGCGCAGGGCACGTTCGCCGTGGTCGCGCTGTACTCGCTCGGCATGTTCTTCCTGGTCGGGCCGTACTCGGCGATGCTGTTCTACATGGGCGAGTGCTACGACACCCGCTGCCGGGCCAGCGGGACCTCCTTCATCAACGCCATCAGCCAGCCGGGCGCCATCGCCGCCGGCGCGATCGTCACGGCGATGCTCGTGGCGGGCTCCGACTGGAACCAGGGCGCGCTCATCGTAGGGGCGCTGGGAACGTTCCTGTCCGGCTTCGTGATGTTCGGCGCCCGCAAGGTCCCCGCCCTCTCCCAGTGACCGCCCCAGCCTGGCCCCGTAATTCCGGAGATTTCATGACTTCCACCGCCTCTGAGAAGCGTGTCGCCGTCATCACCGGCGCCGCCAGCGGCATCGGCCGCGCGCTGGCCGTCGCGTACGCCTCCCACGGCGTGCGCACGGTCAGCGGCACCTACCCCGGCGACCCGCACGACCCCGCCGAGACCCTCCGCCAGGTCGAGCGGGGGGGTGGCTCCGGAGTCGTCCACGAGGTGGACGTGCGCGACTACGCGGCGGCCAAGGCGGGCGTCATCGGCCTGACCAAGTCCCTCGCGCTGGAGGTCGCCGAGCACAACGTGCTGGTCAACGCCATCGCGCCCGGCCCCGTCGAGACCCCGATGGTCGCCGGGATCACGGACGCCTGGAAGAGCGCCAAGCGGGCCGAGCTGCCGCTGGGCCGCTTCGGCCGCCCTGAGGAGGTCGCGCCCACGGCCGTCCTCCTCGCCACGGACCCCGGCGGCAACCTCTACGTCGGCCAGACCCTGGGGCCCAACTCGGGCGACGTCATGCCGTGACCCCGCCCCGGAGGACCTGAAGGACCCCGGAGGACCGTAGGCCCCCGGAGGACTTGGAGCATTTGGGGGCCTCTGGAGGACCTGGAGGACTTGGAGAATCCCAGAGATCTGGAGGATCCCAGAGGACCTGGAGGGCGGCGCGTGGCGAGCCTTGGTGGGGTGGCGCGGCCGGCTAGGCGGCCACGACGCGATGGCGTGGGCGAGACGCCGACCGCCCCGTCCGGGGGCGGGCGGAGACATGGGGCCTGAGCCCGACGGGCGACCCTGAGGTGACGTGGTGGCGTGGCGCTTGGCGGTGAGATGCCATGTGGCGAGCTTGAAGGGAGCGGATGATGTGCGGGGCTTGCGCGGCTGATCGTGGGGGCGCCGACTGGGCGCGGCCATGGGTCGCCGGTCCTGCCGCCCGCGCGGCCGTGGCCGCCGCCGTCTCCCGGCTGCGCCCGTCATCCCGTACGCGGATCTCGCCCGTCGCCGGCGGGTGGCTCGTCGCCCGCCCCACCGGCGGCTCCACCGTCTGCGGCACGCTGGGCGAGCTGGTCACCGCCGTACGATCAGCGTCACCCGGACCGGAGACCCCGCTGGACCCGGCACGCCCCTCGGGGCCGCTGACCGTACCCCCGGCGGCGGACGGCCGTAGAGGCGTCGTCGTGCGCGTGGACCCTCACGCCCCACCCCGCGACCTCGCCACCGCCCTCTCGGACACCGCCCTCTCGACGAGCGCCCCCTCAACGGGCGCGAGCGCCGCCTTCGCGACCACCCCCTCAGCGACCGCCCTCTCCGAGGAGGCCGCCGTCCCCGAGGGGGCCGCGCCCGCGCTGGTCGTCGTGCCCGACGAGGGGGGTGCGCTGGGCGTCCTGGCCTTGCTCGCCTCCCCCGCGTGGCTCCGGCGCGTCTATCTCGCCCGCCTCGAAGGGGCCGCAGCCCCGTGGGGCGCGCGACCGGCGCCCACCGGAAGCCCGTGCCAGGGCGACCCGCCCGTCCCGTGCGTGCCGGGCTTCGGCGCGGACGTCGTCGTCAGGCTGGAGTGGGCCCGCCAGGAGGGCCGGTTCGACGGCACGGCCGTCGCCGTCCGATGGCCCCTGGGCGGCGGCGCGCTGCTCGACGTGGAGGTCCGCGCCGGCCACCTCGTACGGGCCCTGACCCTGCGCCCTGGCACGGCAGCCCATGGGAAAGCGTTTCTGACGAATCTTTGAACGGTAGAGAGATCAGCCGCGTACTGGCACCGGACCACGAAGACCAGCGGAACGTACGCCTGGAGGTGCTGAGCCACAACAAGCCCTCCGCCGGGGCGGCCTGCCCCGTCACCTGCCAGAGCTGACGGCGCGCGGGGTCCGCTAGCCGAAGGCGAGCCGCTCGCGCCGCCTGTAGCCGGGCCGGGTCAGCGCCAGGAACATCCTGGACGACCGGCCCGACCCGGCGAGGATCCGCTCGGTCTCGTCGCCGGTGGCGTGCCGGTCCAGCCACGGCACCCGGAACGCCATCTGCCGCACCGGCACCTGGCCGGCGACCCGCCTCTCGGCGTGCGCCCAGGCCGCGGGCGGCACCCGTTCCGCGATGATCGGGAACAGCTCGGCCTCCTCACCGGCGATGTGCGCGGCGAGGAGGTCGAGCACCGGCTTCAGCTCGCGTCCCAGGTGGGCGAGGTCGCCGTCCACGGCCGCGCGGCACCGCTCCAGGAGGGGGTCGAGCGCCTCGTGGCCGCCGGCGTAGGGGGAGAGGTCGAAGGTGTCGCCCGCGGCGCGGGCGACGAGCGGCCACAGGGCCTCGTCCCCGTGGACGTGGTGGTGGATGGCCGACAGCAGCGACCTGGTGTACCAGCGGGTCGCGGACGCCCGCGCGGCGGGGACGGCGGCGGCCTCCGGGAGCATCTCGGTCAGGCGGCGCAGGTCGGCGAGCATGGCCCGGTGGGCGACGTACGACGCGGTGAGGTCGGGCAATGCGGTGGAACCAGGCGACGCGGTGAGGTCGGGCAACGCGGTGGAGCGGGGTGACGTCGTGAGGTCGGCCGACGCGGTGGGGCTGGGTGACGGGGTGAGATCAGGCTCACGCCTGCCCGGCCGGAGTGGTCCGTCACCGGCCGGACGGTCCAGGGAGGTGGTCCGTCCGCCGCCGGCACCTCCCGGCACGGCCGTGTCCTCTCGGGCAGGTGCGGCCGGCGCGGCCGCGTCCTTTCCGGCCGGCGCGTCCGGCGCGGAGGTCCGTCCGGCGTCCCAGGCGCGTAACCGGGGCCAGGCGCGGGCGAGCGCGGCGCTGGCCGGCTCGACGCGGTCGCCGCTGACGGCCACGAGCGTCCCCGCCTCCGCCAGGAGGGGCGGTACGGCCACGCTCGGCCGTACGAGGAGACCGGCCTCGGTGAGCCGGTCGAGGACCCCGTGCTCGTCACGGCGGACGTCGTCCCCGTCGAGCAGGCGCAGCAGCAGCCCCGGGGCCTCCTCCCGCTGGAGCGGCGTGAGCGACGCGTAGACCCGCTCGGCCACCTCGCCCAGCGACGGTGGCCCCGTCAGCCCCTCGGGCGCCGCCAGCGTGTGTGGCGGCTCAAGCGAGTCCCCGCCGGCACCCACCGCCCCCTCGGCGCGCACCGCCTCCTCGGCGCCCACGGCCCTCTCGACGTCGTCCACTCGCAGCGTGATGGTGAGATCTCTCGTGCCGGCCAGGAGTTCCTGGGCCGACGGGCGGTCCTCCGGGTTCTTGGCCAGGGCGCGGCCGACCAGGGAGCGCAGCGGCTCCGGCACCGCTTCCAGGTCGGGGTCCACCGCCAGCAGCCGGTGCATCACGCCGCCCAGGCTCTCCCCGCGGAACGGGTCATGGCCGGTGGCGGCGAACAGCACCACCCCGCCCCAGGCGAACACGTCCGCCTCCGGCCCCGGTCGCTGCCCGGTGAAGACCTCGGGCGCCAGGTACGTACGGGTGCCGACCGTTCCGGAGGCCGTCACACCGAGGTCGATCACGGTGGGCCCGGAGGGGGAGAGCAGCACGTTCTCGGGCCGCAGGTCGCGATGGGCGATGCCCACGGCGTGCAGGGAGCGCAGCGCCGTCGCCATGCCCGCCGCCAGCGCGGCCAGCTCCCCGCCGGCGTACGGCCCGTGCCGCTCCACCGCCTGCCGCAGGTCGGGCCCCGCGACGAACTCGCTCACGATGTACGGCACCGCGCCGTCCATCCCGACGCCGACCACCCGGGCCAAATGCCGCGGCGAGACCCGCCAGACGGCGTCGGAGAGCTGGCCGTCGACCTCGCCCCGGGGCACCTTGACCGCGAAGCGGCGTCCTTCGTCGTCGTAGGCGTCGTAGACCACGCCCCGCCCGCCGGCACCCAGCCGTCCGGCCAGCCAGTAGCCGCCGAGGCTCACGGGGTCGCCCGGCACCAAGCGCATCGTCACTGATGCTTAGATGCCGCCGGGGCGGGATTGGTTGTGCCCGTTGGGGTCGTTCCGCGCCCAGGATGCCGGTTCGGCGGTGGCACGGGGTACGGAAGGGGACGTCACAGGCCCTCCGCGCGCCTCGGAGGACCCGTGCGTCATGATCATTATGCCAGCGTCCCGGACATGGACGGCCACACCGTGATCAGCCGCCGTCACGCGCGGGTGATCCCAGGGCCCGCAAAGCCCCCTCGGCCACCTCCTCGGGCGTCATCGTGCTCACGTCGAACGTGACGTCGGCCACCTCGCGGAAGTACGGCTCGCGCCGCGCCCGCATCACCGACGGCGCGAAGTCCGGCCGGTGGTCGCCGGAGCGCATCCGCTGGGCCAGCACCGCGTCGGGCGCGTCCACCCACACCACGAACGCCTCGCGCAGCGCCTCGCGCACCCGGGGGTCCTCGACGGTGCTGGCCGCCGCGGTGATCACCTTGGGATCGCCGGCGAGCTCGGTCAGGACGTGCTCGGCCTCCCGCTCGTGCAGGACGTCCGCTCCCTCGCTCGCCGCGATCTGCGCCGCCGAGGCTCCGTACCGCTCGCGCAGGAACGGGTCGCTGTCGCTCAGCGGCAGGTCAAGGGCCTGGCTGATGAGCCGTCCCGCGGACGTCTTGCCGGAGCCCATAAGCCCGACCATCACTACTGGTTTGTTTTTTGCCATGTGGATAGAGGTTCCTCTTGTCAAGGAGGTACTAATGACCATCGCCGGAAGCATCATCCTCATCATGCTTGGCGCGATCCTCACCTGGGCCGTCGAGTTCGACCTGGCAGGCCTCGACATCAACGTCGTCGGCGTCATCCTCATGCTCGGGGGTCTGATCGGGCTCCTGTTCGGCATCTACCGGATCCAGGTCACCCGCAGGGCTGTCGGCCCCATCGACGAGCCGGTGCACCGTCACGAGATCTATGAGGAGCCCGAGGCGCGCCGCACCACCGTGTACGAGGAGCGCCGCCGCTACGACGAGCCCCCGCTGTAACCACCCCCACCCAACCATGAGTGGGACGAAGTCCCACGAAGCCACGAGTGGGACGAAGCAACCGCAGGGAGGTGAACCGACATGCCCGCCAGAGACGAACTGCCGTCGACGATCCGGCGCTCGCCCAAGAAGGCGCAGGAGACGTGGATGAAGGCGCACGACTCGGCCGTGCAGACGTACGGCGAGGGACGCCGCGCCCACATGACGGCCTTCGCGGCGCTGAAGCACTCGTTCGAGAAGGTCGGCGACCACTGGGAGCCCAAGTCCAGTAAGGGCCCTTCGGACCAGGGCGCCAAGGACCGCTCCGGCCGCACGGCCGAGGGCGTCGACGCCAACGCCAGCAAGGAGCACCTGCAGAAGGTGGCCTCCCAGCTGGGCGTCACCGGCCGGTCGAGGATGACCAAGCAGGAGCTGGTCGACGCCATCAAGAAGGCCAACCGCCGGGCCACCGCCAAGGCCCGCGGCTAGGAGGCGCGCCGGGCGGGCGGGTCCGGTCCACCCGGACGCCCGCCCCTCAGCCCTGTCCACGGTTCAGCCCTGTCCAACCCGGCTCTGTCGACGTCGCAGAGCCCTTGTCCACACTCAAGGCCCGCCAGGCGCTCGCCCGGCGGGCCGTCGTTCGTGCCCGGCGTCTCGGCAGAGACGTCCGCGCAGGGAGGTCCGGGCAGGGGGTCCGCGCAGGGGGTCCGCGCAGGGAGGTCCCGGCAGGAGGGGCGCGTAGGGAGATCCGCGCAGGGAGTTCCGCGCAGAGTCGCCCCCTCGGAGCCGTCCTGAGTGGTCCCCTCGAAGTCAGGGGATCCGCAGAGTCAGAGGAGGCGCTTGACCGCCTCGACGATCGCGCGCCGGTCGATGCCCGCGTCCGCGAGCTGCTCCACCGGTGTGGCCGATCCCGGCAGCCCCCGTACGGCCAGCTTCACCACGCGCGGCCCCAGCTCGCTCACCGCGTCCAGCACCGCGTCGCCGAGCCCGCCCTCGGGCCGGTGGTCCTCGACGGTGATGAGGTTGCCGGTCGTGGTGGCGGCGGCGGTCAGCGCGGCCGTGTCGACGGGCTTGACGGAGTAGAGGTCGATGACGCCCACGGGGATCCCGTCGGCGGCCAGCTCGTCGGCCGCCGCGAGCGCCTCGTGCAGGGTGACCCCGGCGGCGACGATCGTCGCCCGGTCGGCCGGCGTGTGCCGCAGCACCCGCGAGCCGCCCACGGGGAAGCGCTCGCCGGGCTGGTAGATCACGGGCGTGTCGCCGCGGGTGGTCCGCAGGTAGGACACACCGGAGATGCCGGCCATCTCGGCGGTCAGGGCCGCGGCCTGGTTGGCGTCGCACGGGTAGAGCACCGTGCTGCCGTGCACGGCGCGGAGCATCGCCAGGTCCTCCAGCCCCATCTGGGAGGGGCCGTCCTCGCCGATCGCCACGCCCGCGTGCGAGCCGACGAGCCTGATCGACGCCTGGCTCACCGCGGCCATCCGGATGAAGTCGTGCGCCCGGGTGAGGAACGCCGCGAACGTCGCCGCGTACGGCACGAAACCGCGCGCCTGCATGCCGACGGCGGCGGCGACGAGCTGCTGTTCGGCGATGTACAGCTCGAAGAAGCGCTCGGGGAACGCCTTGGCGAACTCCTGGGTCTTGGTGGAGTCGGCCACCTCGCCGTCCAGCGCCACCACGTCGCCGCGGGCCGCGCCGATGGCGGCCAGCGCCTCGCCGTACCCGGTGCGGGTGGCGACGCGCGTGCCCGGCTCGTACTCGGGCAGCGTCAGCGGCCCGTCATCGAACCGGTACGGCTGCGGCGTGATCTCCGGCCGGTGCACGTCCACGGTGAGGGTGCGCACGCCGCCCAGCTCGGCGACGGCCGTGTCGGGGTCCTTGAGCGCCTTGCCGTGGGCCCCCTCGCGGTTCTCCACCTCGACGACGCCCTCGCCCTTGCGGGTCTTGGCGAGGATGACGGTGGGCCGCCGGCGGGTGTTGCAGGCGTCGCCCAGCGCGAAGTCGATCTGCCCGGGGTCGTGGCCGTCGATCTCGACGGTGTGCCAGCCGAACGCGCCGAACCTGCGCGCGTACGCCCCGGTGTCCCAGCCGTGCCGGGTGGGGCCGCGCTGGCCGAGCCGGTTCACGTCGACGATGAGCGTCAGGTTGGCCAGGCCCTCGTCGCCCGCGTGCTCGGCGGCCTCCCACACGGAACCCTCGGCCAGCTCGCTGTCACCGCACAGCACCCACACCCGGTACGGCAGGCGCTCCAGCCGCCCGGCCAACGCCATGCCCACGCCGACGGGCAGTCCCTGGCCCAGGGACCCGGTCGCCACGTCCACCCAGGGCAGGCGCGGGGTCGGGTGCCCCTCCAGCCGGCTGCCCCGCTTCCTGAAGGACAACAGCTCCTCGTCGGTGATGGCGCCCGCCGCCTTGAACAGGGCGTACAGCAGCGGCGAGGCGTGCCCCTTGGAGAAGATCAGATGATCGTTGGCCGGGTTGCCGGGGTTGTCGAAGTCGTAGCGCAGGTGACAGGCGAACAGCACCGCCATCAGGTCCGCCGCCGACATCGACGAGGTGGGGTGACCCGACCCGGCGGCGGCCGAGCTGCGCACGGAGTCCACGCGCAACTGGCCGGCCAGTTCGGTCAGGTAGTGCAGGTCGCGTTCGGGCATGGTCAGGGCCTCCTCTGGTCGTCCGCCGCCTACCCCTTCTCAGCCGCTTAACGCGGGAGTTCTGGCCCCACGCCACGCGGGAGTCCCGACTCGGCCGGCGCGGAGGCCGCGACCGGTCAGCGCCCGCGCCGGAGGAACACCGCGGCCGCCGCCGCGCCCGCCGCGAGGCCGAGGAGGACCGGCCGGCGGTGCTGCGACAGCCAGAGCTGCGGGCTGCGCGCGTGCGAACGCCGGTCGAAGCTGCCGTGGGCGCCGTAGTCCTTGTCCTCGTCGGCCGGCTCCCAGAGGTTCGCCACGCCGGTCGGCGTCTTGTCGTCCGTGACCTGAGACTTCGTCCCGGTACGTGCCAGGTAGCGGTCCACCAGCGCCGGGGCGATCCGCTGCGCGACGAGCGTCGCGGCGGTGGTGACGCCGACCCAGTACTCCTTGCGCTCCGGGTGCTCGGCCGCGTACACGATGCCGCTCGCGGCGACCTCGGGCTGGTAGATGGGCGGCACCGGCTGGGGATGGCGGCGCAGCTTGGACAGCACCCAGTCGAACTGCGGCGTGTTGACCGCCGGGAGCTGCACCATGGTGATCTTGATGTCGCCGCCCTCGGCCAGCAGCTCGGTGCGCACCGACTCGGTGAAGCCCTTGACGGCGTGCTTGGCGCCGCAGTACGCCGACTGCAGGGGGATGCCGCGGTACGACAGGGCCGAGCCGGCCTGCACGATCGTGCCCCGGCCGCGGGGCCGCATGAGGTCGAGGGCCACCTTGGTGCCCCACACGTAGCCGAGGTAGGTGACGGCCGTGGTGCGCTCGTACTCCTCGGGGGTGATGTCGGTGAACTTGGCGAAGACGGAGGAGAACGCGACGTTGATCCACACGTCGATCGGCCCCATGTCCGCCTCGATCTGCTCGGCCGCCCGCCGGAGCTGCTCGTAGTCGGCCACGTCGGCCTCGAACACCTTCCCGCTGCCGCCGGCCGCGCCCACGTCCACGGCCGCGGCGCCGAGCCCGGTCGTGCCGCGGGCGATCAGCGCGACCTTCGCGCCTTTCGCGCCCAGCTCGCGGACCACGGCACGGCCCACGCCGCCGCTCGCCCCGGTCACCACGACGACCTTGCCGCGCAGGTCGTGGGGGCGCAGCCCCTCGGCCGTCTCGGCGACGGCCCCGGCGAGGGACCCCGCCGGGGCCCGGGAACCGGCGTCGGTTCGCTGCGGTGTCATGCTCATCCTGCCTCTCCCACGTTCGAGCGCTTCTGCCGCCGTATGGCCAGCACCATGTCGATGACCGTGATCACGGCGACGACGACCGCGATGCCCGTCAGCACCGGGATGTGGGCGATCAGGCCCAGCACCGCCAGCGCGAAGCAGAAGACGAGGATGAAGGACCCCGCCCTGATGTGCACCACGTCCCTCGGCGTCGCCGGCACCATGGGTTTGCCCGTCCTCGAGCGTTCTTCCCACTGGTTGTTCTCAGACATGGGTCCTCACCTGCCCGTGCCGTTTGGTGCCTAACGTTCGGGGTAGCCGCGCTGCCGTGTCCGAGCTGCATCCCAGTGATCACAACGAGCCGGGGATCACGCGCCGGCGCCGAGGGCGGGGCTTCAGCTACCACCACGCCGACGGCGCGCCCGTGGACGCCGGGACACTGGCGCGGATCAAGGCGCTCGCCATCCCGCCCGCGTGGACCGACGTGTGGATCTGCGTGTCGCCGCACGGCCACCTGCAGGCCGTGGGCACCGACTCCGCGGGGCGCCGCCAGTACCGCTACCACGACCTGTGGCGCGAGCAGCAGGACCGCATCAAGTTCGACCGGGTGCTGGAGCTGGCCGATCGGCTGCCCGGCTTCCGCAAGGCGGTGGACGAGGGCCTGCGCGGCAGGGGCCTGACCCGGGAGCGGGTGCTGGCCGCCGCCGCGCGGATGCTGGATGTGGGCTTCTTCCGCGTGGGCGGCGAGAACTACGACTCCTACGGCCTCGCCACCCTCCGGATGGAGCACGTGACGTGCACCCGGGGCGCCATCACCTGCTCGTACCCGGCCAAGGGCGCCATCCAGCGCGAGGTGGCGATCGCCGACTCCGACGTGTGCTCGGTGATCAGGGCGCTCAAGCGTCGCCATCCCGAGGGGGAGCTGCTGCGCTACCGGGACGGGGGCCGCTGGATCGACGTGCGCAGCGACGACATCAACGACTACCTGCGCGAGAAGATCGGCGACGACTTCACCGCCAAGGACTTCCGCACCTGGCACGCGACCGTGCTGGCCGCCGTCGGCCTCGCGGTGTCCACGCACGCGGGGGAGGGGGCGGGGAAGACGGCGCGCAAGCGCGCGGTCACCCGGGTGATGCGCGAGGTGTCGGAGTACCTGGGCAACACGCCCACGGTCGCGCGCGAGTCGTACGTGGATCCGCGCGTGGTCGAGGCGTACGAGCGGGGCCGCACGATCGCGCCGGCGCTGACGGAGCTGGGCGCCGAGGTGGACTTCGGCCAGCTCGCCACCCATGGCGCCGTGGAGCGTGCCGTGATTGACCTGATACGCGCCGTTTGAGGGATTCGTTTGAGTAATGCGTCCCCGGGCATGCGGCGTCAAGGAAGGAGGAACCCATGGAAGCTCCGCAGTACGTCGCGGCCCGCATCCAGCAGGCGCTGGCCGAGGACGCGCGGACCCACGAACTCGGCATCCACGTCGACGTCAGAGGGGACCAGCTGTTCCTGCGCGGCCAGGTGAGCGGGAACGACCAACGCGTGAGGCTCGGCGAGGTGGCGCACGAGGCCGCCCCGGATCTGAAGATGCACAACGAGATCAAGGTCGTCGTCGTCAACGAGCCGGGAGAGGATGAGCACCTTGACTGAAGTGCGCATAGCGGCCGTAGGCGACATCCACCTGGGCGAGGACGTCCGGGGTGAGTACCGCAAACGTCTGGAGGGCATCGAGGAGCGCGCCGACGTGCTCATGCTGGCCGGTGATCTGACCCGGCACGGCACGCTCGAGGAGGGCCGGGTGGTCGCCGACGAGCTTCGCGACCTGGCCGTTCCGGTCGTCGCGGTGCTCGGCAACCACGACTACCACTCCGACCTCCAGCACGAGATCGCCAGTGAGCTCCGCGACGCCGGGGTGATCGTGCTCGACGACGACGGCGTGGTGGTCGAGTGCGGCGGCACCAAGCTGGGCGTCGTCGGCGGCAAGGGCTTCGGCGGCGGGTTCGCCGGCAAGTGCGCGAGCGAGTTCGGCGAGCGCGAGATCAAGGACTTCGTGGCGCACACGCGGTACATCGCCGAGAGCTGGAAGATCGCGCTGAAGGAGACGCAGGCCGATCGGCGGGTCGTCCTGTCGCACTATTCCCCCATCAAGGAGACCCTCGAAGGCGAGCCGCTGGAGATCTACCCCTTCCTCGGCAGCTACCTGCTGGCCGAGGCCGTGGACACGGCCGGGGCCGACCTCATCCTGCACGGCCACGCCCACAAGGGCGCGGAGAAGGGCCTCACCCCGGGCGGCATCCGGGTCCGCAACGTGGCACTGCCCGTGCTGGGCAAGGCGTACGCGGTGTACTGCCTGGAATGCGGCGATTAGCCACGGCGCTGCCGGCTGCCTCTCGTGGGGTGATTGGCGGGCGGTGCCGAAGGAACACCAATACCAAGAGGGCGGTCGCTCCGGATGGGAGCGACCGCCCTCTTGTTCTGCCTAAACCTTAGACGATCTTCTTCGGCTGGTTTTCCGTCGGGTCGATGACATTTCAGCTCGCGCCGCATAAAGCGGCGAAGCGGATAACACGTGATGACACAGCCTGACGCATTGGTCCACCGGGCCGGCGGTCACCGACCCGGCGGAGGTCGGAGAGGGCGTTCGCGGCGCCCCTAGACATTGAAGATGCTGACACCGCCGGGGCCCACGAGGAAGCCGAGGACGATAAGGACGATCCCCCAGAGGAGATCGCGACGGGCCAGAATCACATAGATTCCGGCGATGACGAGAACGACCGCGATGATCCACAGCAAAGTAGCCATGGCCCGCTACTGCCCGTACAGAAAGACATTTAACATCCCTTCCCGATGCATGACATGTTTTCCTGGAGTGCGGCGGGAAGTGGAGGTGCATGACCACTTTCGGGTACTTCCTGTCCTGCGAAGAGCACGGCCCCCAGGAACTGGTCCGGCAGGCCAAGGCGGCCGAGCGGGCCGGCTTCGAGGCGTTGTGGATCTCCGACCACTTCCATCCCTGGCTGGACGAGCAGGGGCAGAGCCCGTTCGTCTGGTCCGTGATCGGCGCGATCGCCGAGGCCACGTCCCTGCCCATCACCACGGCCGTCACCTGCCCCCTGATGCGGGTCCACCCGGTGATCGTCGCCCAGGCGGCCGCCACCTCCGCGGCCCTGTCGGACGGCCGGTTCCGGCTCGGCGTCGGCACCGGCGAGGCGCTCAACGAGCACGTCATCGAGTCCCGCTGGCCGCCCGCCGACGAACGGCTGGAGATGCTGGAGGAGGCCGTCGGGCTGATGCGGGAGCTGTTCACCGGCGAGCTGGTGACGCACCGGGGCACCCACTACCGGGTGGACACCGCCCGCCTCTACACGCTGCCGGACGAGCCGCCGCCCATCTACATGTCCGGCTTCGGGCCCAAGGCGATCGAGCTGGCCGGCCGCATCGCCGACGGCTACATCTCCACCGGGCCGAGCGCCGAGATGGTGGAGCAGTTCCACAAGGCCGGCGGCGCGGGCAAGCCGGCGCTCGGCGGCCTCAAGGTCTGCTACGGGCAGGACGAGGCCGAGGCGCGCAGGACCGTCCACCGGCTGTGGCCCAACCAGGGCATCCAGGGCGAGGCGTCGCAGCTCCTGCCCCTGCCCCGGCACTTCGAGCAGCTCGCCCAGTCGGTCACCGAGGAGCAGGCCGTCGCCGCCAGCCCGTGCGGCCCCGACGTCGACAAGCACGTCCAGGCGATCCGCGCGTACGTGGACGCGGGCTTCGACGAGGTGTACATCAACCAGATCGGCACCGAGCAGGACGCGTTCTTCGACTTCTACGCCCGCGAGGTCCTGCCCCGCCTGCGCTGAACGGCGGCCGGGTCAGGACGCCGAGCGCATCAGCTTGGCGTAGGCGAGCTGCAGCCAGTCGGAGACCGCCACGGCGGTCATCGTCGCCCCGGCCAGCCGCGTGAACCGAGGGGCGAGCACCAGCCCGGCAGCGTAGGCCGTGGCCGTCCACTGCGCCAGGCAGAACGGGCACGTCACCATCTCGCCGACCGAGTTGCGCGGCTCCTCCTTCAGCTCCGCGGGTCCGCTCGTCCCCTCGTAGCGGGTGAACGGCGCGCGCAACGGGCTCGTCACCGGGTCCTTGGCGATCAGCCGCGACACCTTGTGGGTGCAGGCCGCCATCAGCGCCAGGTCCAGCACGCCGACCTGCTCGGGCATCTTGCGCCCGGTCAGCGCCGCCAGGCCCGCCGCCGCGGCGACGGCCCCGCCGTACACGGTGAGGATGCGCAGGTATCCGCCCAGCGGCCGGTCGTGCTCGCCCTGGTACTCGCGTTCGGTCTTCTCCAGAAAGTCGGTCATAGGGCCTGGCGCTACCCCCGCTCCCCGGATCTACGCGCTCCGCGCCCCGGATCTGCTCGTGTGTCGCGCGAGCATTCAGGCGCTCACCCGCCCGACGAGCGCGGACAGCCGGTACTGCTCCTCGTCGGTGAGGTCCACCAGCGGGGGACGCACCGGGCCCGCCGGCCGGCCGGCGGCGCGCAGGCCCGCCTTGACGATGCTCACTGCGTATCCCCGCCGCCGGTCGCGCAGGTCGGCGTAGGGCAGGACGAAGTCGTTCAGCATGCGGGTCACCGTGGCGCTCTCACCGGCGCGCACCGCGTGGTAGAAGGCGAGCGCGAACTCCGGCAGGAAGTTGAAGATCGCGGAGGAGTACGTGTTCACGCCCAGCGCCTGGTACGGCAGGGCGAACAGCTCGGCGGTGGGCAGCCCGCCGATGCAGGTCAGCCGGTCGCCCAGCCGGGCCCGGACCCGCGTCATCTGCTCCAGGTCGCCCACGCCGTCCTTGAACCCGACGAGGTTGGGGTGCTCGGCGGCCAGCCGCTCCAGCGTCGCGGCGGAGTAGAGGGCGTTGGCCCGGTTGTAGACGATCACGCCCAGGGAGGTGGCCCGGCACACGGCCGCGACGTGCGCGGCCAGCCCCTCCTCGTCGGCCTCGGTCAGGTACGGCGGGAACAGCAGGATCCCGGCCGCCCCGGACCGCTCGGCGGAGCGCACGAGCTGGACGGCCGTCGCGGTGCCGTGACCGGCCGGGGCCAGCACCGGCACGCCCGGCGGCGTCGCGTCCACCGCGACGGCCACCGCCCGCTCCACCTCGGCCTGGGTCAGCGAGAAGAACTCGCCCGTGCCGCCGGCCGCGAACAGCCCGGCCACCTCGTGCTCGCCGAGCCAGGCGAGGTGGTCGCGGTAGGCGCCCTCGTCGAAGGACAGGTCGTCCTTGAAGTGCGTCACGGGGAACGACAGCAGCCCTGAGGCCAGCCTGGTGCTCAGCTCGCCGGGGGTCATCCGGGTCTCCTTCACGATGCGGGGGTTCCGCCTCGTGGGGGTCCTGCGAGGCGAAAGAGCGGGGGTTACGTCCCCTGACGGGGGCGATGTCGGTAACGCTAGGTCGCAGGACTCATGCCGGTCCAACACTCTTCTCGCATCGTCCGATGCGCGCCACGTATCGTTGCTGGCCATGGTGTCGATGGAGCAGCTCGTCGGGTTCGTGGCGGTCGCCGAGGAGCTGCACTACGGCCGGGCCGCCGCGCGCCTGCGCATGACCCAGCCGCCGCTGAGCCGGCGCGTCCAGGCGCTGGAGCGCGAGCTGGGCGTCGAGCTGTTCGACCGGAGCCGGCGGACGATCCGGCTCACCCCGGCCGGCCGGGCCTTCCTCGCCGAGGCGCGCAAGGTGCTGCACGCCTCGCAGGAGGCGGTGCTGACCGCCCGCCGCACCCCGCGCGGCGACGCCGGGGTGGTCACCCTCGGCTTCACCGCCACGACCGCCTACTCGTTCCTGGAGCGCGTCGTCACCGAGGCCGCGGCCCGGCTGCCCGGCGTCGAGCTCGTGCTGCGGGAGATGGTCACCGCCGCGCAGGTCGAGGCGCTGCTGGCCGGCGCCGTGGACGTCGGCATGGTCCGGCCCCCGGTGCGCACGGCCGACATCCGCACCGCGCCCCTGACCAGCGAGCCGCTGCTCGCCGCGCTGCCCGAGGGGCACCCGCTCGCGGTGCGCGCGCCGTACCCGGGCGTGGCGGACTTCGACGGCGAGCCGTTCATCATGTACTCGCCGTCGGAGGCCCGCTACTTCCACGAGGTGCTGATCGCGCTCTTCCGCGCGGCCGGCGTGCAGCCCGTCCACCGGCAGTACCTCAGCCAGGTCCACACGATCCTCGCGATGGTGAAGGCGGGTCTCGGCCTGGCCCTGGTGCCCGCGGCGGCCGCGGCGCTGCGTATGGACGGCGTCGTGCTCCGGCCGGTGACCGGCCTGCCCGAGGGCGGCCCGGGGCCCGGCACGGTGCGGCTCGATCTCGCCTGGCGGGCCGGCAACGACAATCCCGCGTTGCCGCGCCTCCTGCGCGTGATTCGACGTCTAGCCGGAGACCGGCAGGGTAGCCCGATCACATGAGCAGCCACAGTCATGAAGTCACCGACGCGATCCTCGACACGCTCAAACGCGCGAGCTCGGGCTTGAAGGACGCCGGAGTGCGGTTCGCGCTGGCCGGTGGGTGCGCCGCCTACGCCAGGGGCGCCGCGCCCTCGCTGCACGACGTGGACTTCGTCCTCACCGAGCACGACGTCCCCGCCGCCCTGGAGGCGCTGCGCGGCCTCGGCTTCGAGACGGCCAAGCCGCCGGAGGACTGGCTGGTCAAGGCGTACGACGACGGTCGCCTGGTGGACCTCATCTTCCGCATCTCCGACCGTCCGATCACCGCCGAGCTGATCGCGCGGGCTGAGCAGATGAAGGCGTCCGCCGTGATCGTGCCCGTCCTGGAGGCGACGGACCTGGTGATCTCCTGGCTGATGCCGCTGTCGGAGCACGCCTGCGACTACGGCGCGCTGCTGCCGCAGGTGCGGGCGCTGCGGGAGCAGGTGGACTGGCAGCGGGTGGCGACGGTGACGGCCGACTCGCCGTACGCGGCGACCTTCCTGACCCTGCTGGAACGCCTCGGCGTGCTGGAGGCGCCGGTCGAGCCGAAGGGTGACCCCTCCTGGCCCTGACCCCGCGACGACGAAGGGCCGCACCCCGAGGGGTGCGGCCCTTCGTTTTGTGCCTAGGTCAGTGCGTCCACCGGCCGTAGTAGTCGCCCACCACCGTCCGGTACTCGGGCTCCTTGAAACGAGCCTCGTCGAACTCCGGAGCGTTCTTGATCTCCTCCTTGGTGCGCGAGACGTGCACCTCGCGCTCCTGGGGGTCGATCCGGGTGGTGACACTCGCCGGCAGCATGACCTTCTTACCGAAGATCCACGGACCGGTGTCGACGACCAGATAACTAGCGCCGACCTCGTACGTGGCCTCATCGACGGAACCGATCTTTCCGTCGGTGGCGTGGACGTGGTACCCGGTGATGTCCAGCGCCTGGCCGCGGTCGTAGACGTCAGGTCGATAGTCCCAGAGCTCCATGAAGCTCACGTCCTCTCTGCTTCCGTCTCGTACTTTGGCCCCCTCCGGCTACCCGGAGGGCGGGAGGTAAACCTCGGGCCAAGAATTCGTCAAAGCATCGCCAAAGCTGTGGCCACGTGGGCGGCGAGCGGCGGAGACGGCGCAGACATCGAGCCCCGCCTCCCGGTACGATCCGCGTCATCGATCAAAGGGGAGTCCGGATGAGCCTCGGTCCCTCCAGCGCGTGGGCGAGCGGCGAGTGGTCCCATGAGGAGTGGGCCCCGCCCGGCGTCGACCCGTCCACGCCCAGCGTCGCCCGCGTCCACGACGCCCTCCTCGGCGGCATGGAGAACTTCGCTGCCGACCGGTCCGTCGCCCGGCGGCTGAAGGAGGCCGTGCCCGAGGTGGTGGACCTGGTCTGGTGCGACCGGGCGTTCGTCGGCCGGGTCGTCGACTACCTCGTCCGCGAGGCCGGGATCCGGCAGATCGTCGACCTCGGCGCCGGCCTGCCCACCATCGAGAACACCCACGAGGTCGCCCAGTTCGCCGACCCCTCGACCCGCGTCGTCTACGTGGACCGCGACCCGATGGTGGAGCCGCACGCCCGGGCCATCCTCAAGGGCAACCCGCTCGCGGCCGCCATCACCGCCGACGCCCGCGACGTCACCGCCGTGCTGGGCCACCCCGAGCTGCGGCGGCTCATCGACCTGTCCCGGCCCGTCGGGGTGCTCGCGATCGGGCTGCTGCACCTGTTCCCCGACCAGGACGACCCCCACGGCGTCGTCCGGCGCTACATGGACGTGCTGCCGTCCGGCAGCCACCTCGCCGCCTCCAACATGCTGGCCTCCGCCAACCCGCAGGCCAAGGCGCTGGAGGTGATGCTCCAGGCCACGATGGGCACCGGCTACTTCCGCTCCCGCGAGGAGATCGGCCGCTACTTCGACGGGCTGGAGCTGGTGGAGCCCGGCCTGGTCCACTTCCCCGAGTGGCGGCCCGACGACCGGCTGCCCCACCCGCTGGCCGCCTGGGAGCAGCTCCTGCTCGGCGGCGTCGCCCGCAAGCCGTGACAGAACCTGCGAGTCCTGACGAAGGCCGCGGGCATGACAGCGCTGTGTCCGTACCACTAGGGTGGGGGACGTGCCGCGACGTCTGATCTGCTCCCCGCCGCCCGCCCTGTAGCGGGCGGCCTCTTCTGCTGACATCTCGCCGGGTCTGAGCCGATCCGGGGATGGTCGCCGCCCGCGTACGGGCCCGTTCCGACCACTCCACCCGGAGAGATCTGTCATGACCTCTGTCCCCGTTTCCCTTTCCGCGCGCCGGGGAGCCCTCTACGTGTCCCTGGCGGCGGCCGCCTGGGGCACCGGCGGCGCCGCGGGATCGCTGCTGTTCCAGACTTCCGGGCTCGGCCCGGCCGGCGTCTCCCTGTGGCGCTACGTCCTCGGCGCCGCCTTCCTCCTCGGCCTCCTCCGCCTGACCGGCGCTCCCCTCCCGCGGCTCAGCGCCCGGGTGGTCGTCGTGGGCGCCGGGATGGCCGTCTACCAGGCCGCGTACTTCGCCGCCATCGAGCGCTCCGGCGTCGCCGTCGCGACCGTGGTGACGATGGGCGCGACCCCGGTCATCACCGAGCTGGGCGGGCGGCTGCTGCTCGGCGAGCGGTCCGGCCGCACCGGCCTGCTGGCGCTGGCCGCCGCACTGGCCGGGCTGTTCCTGCTCACGGGCGAGAGCGTGCTCGCGGGCGGCGGCCGGCTTAGCGGCGTTGCGTACGCCCTGCTGTCGGCCGCCGGGTACGCCGCGGTGACGCTGTACTCCCGGCGGCACCGGGACGACTCCGGCGCCATGGCCGTGGGCGGTTTCGTCGTCGGCGCGCTGTGCCTGGCGCCGTTCGCGCTCGTCGGCGGCGGGGTGCCCGAGCCGAGCCTGACGACCGCGGCCCTGCTGCTCTATCTCGGCGCGGTGCCGACGGCGCTGGCCTACGCGCTGTTCTTCCGGGCGCTGACCGCGCTGCGGGCCGCCACCGTGTCGGTCATCTCCCTCGGCGAGGCCGTCTTCGCCGCCGTTCTCGGCGTGCTGCTGTTCGGCGAGCGGCTGAGCGCGCTCGGCTGGGCGGGCTGCCTGCTCCTCGTCGCCGCCGTGGTGCTGCCGGCCGTACGCCCGGAACAGCGATGACACGCTGAACCCGGGAGCGGGGCGGCGGCGCGGAACGCCGTGCACGTCCCCGTATGGGTTAGGGTCCGGTACGGCGACGCATGCCGTACCGTCGCTCCGCTCCCCACTTCGGACACACTCGTGGAGGTGGGCACGAGAGGAACGCTGCCGGGCAGAGCGCGCGTTGGAGGGACTGTGGCGTCGATTTCCGGAATCTTGAAGAACCTCCTGGACCGTCCGGGAGGGGTGAGTCTGGGCCCGTACCAGAAGGTCGTCAAGGCGGCCGGCGCGCTGGCCGGTTCGATCGGCGCGCTGGACGAGCTGCCGCGCCCCGCGATGGACGACCTGGCGAGGTTCTGCGCCGTCGCCCGCGAGGCCGCCGACCGCTCGCTCGGGCTCCGGCCGTACGACGTGCAGCTCCTCGGCACCCTCGCGCTGCTCGACGGCAAGGTCGCCGAGATGGCGACCGGCGAGGGCAAGACGCTGTCCGGCGCGATGGCCGCCGCCGGCTACGCCCTGCAGGGCAAGCGCGTCCACGTCATGTCCGTCAACGACTACCTGGCCCGGCGCGACGCCGAGTGGATGGCGCCGTTCTACGAGGCCATGGGCGTGACGGTCGGCTGGGTCGGCCAGTCGTCCACCCACGAGGAGCGCCGCGAGGCGTACGAGAAGGACGTCACCTACGGCGCCGTCAGCGAGATGGGCTTCGACGTGCTGCGCGACCGCCTGCGCACCGACCCGGCCGAGCTGATCGTGCCCGTCCCCGAGGTCGTGCTGGTGGACGAGGCCGACTCCGTGCTGGTGGACGAGGCCCGCGTGCCGCTCGTCATGGCCGGCGCCTCCGACGCGGGCAGCGCCGTGCCCGAGATGGCCGCCCTGGTCAGGCAGCTCGTCCGCGGCTACCACTACGAGGTGGACGACCAGGCGCGCAACGTCTACCTGACCCCCAAGGGCGCCGACACGGTCGAGAACCTCCTCGCCGTCGACCTCTACGACGAGAACGAGCCCGGCACGCTCATCGAGCTCAACCTCGCCCTGCACGCCCACGTCCTGCTCGCCCGCGACGTCGACTA
The DNA here is from genome assembly GCF_040654455.1 of Nonomuraea sp. NPDC050691. Classification (NCBI taxonomy): domain Bacteria; kingdom Bacillati; phylum Actinomycetota; class Actinomycetes; order Streptosporangiales; family Streptosporangiaceae; genus Nonomuraea; species Nonomuraea sp. NPDC050691. The sequence goes on along the minus strand of NZ_JBFAIA010000019.1, from coordinate 42,724 downwards.
CATCGTCCGCGACGGCAAGGTGCAGCTCATCAACGCCTCCCGCGGCCGGGTCGCGCTGCTCCAGCGCTGGCCCGACGGCCTCCAGGCGGCCGTGGAGGCCAAGGAGGCGCTCGCGCCCAGCGAGAAGGGCGAGATCCTCGACTCCATCACCGTGCAGGGCCTGATCCGCCGCTACCCGCAGATCTGCGGCATGACCGGCACGGCCGTCGCGGTCAGCGAGCAGCTCGGCGAGTTCTACGGGCTCAAGGTCGCCGTCATCCCGTCCAACCGGCCCTGCGTCCGCGAGGACGAGCCCGACCGCGTCTACCCGGACGTGCCCGAGAAGGAGGCCGCGCTCGTCGAGGAGATCCAGGCCGTCCACGCCACCGGCCGACCCATCCTCATCGGCACCCTCGACGTGGCCGAGTCGGAGAACCTCGCCCGCCTGCTGCGGCGGCGCGAGCTCGACCCGGTCGTGCTCAACGCCAAGAACGACGCCGAGGAGGCGTCGATCATCGCCCGGGCCGGCGAGCGCGACGCGATCACCGTCTCCACGCAGATGGCCGGCCGCGGCACCGACATCCGCCTCGGCGAGGGCGTGGCCGAGCTGGGCGGCCTGTACGTGATCGGCTCCGGCCGCCACTCCAGCAGCCGCCTCGACGGCCAGCTCCGCGGCCGGGCCGGGCGGCAGGGCGACCCCGGCGGGTCCGTGTTCTTCGTCAGCATGCGCGACGACCTGGTCACCCAGTTCGCGCCCGACGAGCGGCCGCCCGCCCCCGACGCCGACGGCGTGGTCCGGCACCGCCGCGGCGCCTACATCGTCGCCCACGCCCAGCGCGTCGCCGAGGGCGTCAACCTGCAGATCCACCGCAACACCTGGCGCTACACCCGGCTGCTGGAGCAGCAGCGCGAGCTCATCCTGGAGTGGCGCGACAAGGTCCTGCACGGCGACGCCGCCGCCCGGGCGCTGGCCGAGGGCGACCCGGAGCGGTGGGCGTCCATGCCCGAGGACACCCGCGAGGAGACGGCCCGGCAGATCGTGCTGCATGCCATCGACCGCTGCTGGACCGAGCACCTGGCCTTCCTCACCGACCTGCGCGAGGGCATCCACCTGCGGGCCCTGGGCCGGATGAGCCCGGTCGACGAGTTCCACCGGGAGGCGGTCGCCGAGTACAAGGCGATGCTGGCGGAGGTGGAGCGGCGCTCGCTGGAGGCGTTCGAGGCGCCCGAGCCCGACCTGAAGCGGCCCACGGCGACCTGGACGTACATGGTGCAGGACAACCCGTTCGGCACCGAGTGGGACCGCATCCTCAAGCGCCTGGGGCCGACCGGCCGGCGCCGCTGACAATCGCTCGCCGTACCTGACAGAAGATGGCAGGTACGGCTGCGAGACTTCGAGTCATGACAACGAAGGCGAAACTCCTGGCCGTCACCATCGACTGCGCGGAGCCCAAGAAGCTTGCCGAGTTCTACCACCAGATCACCGGCCTCGACCTGCAGTACGCCGAGGAGGAGTACGCCGCCGTCGGCGACGGCACCACGGCCATCTACTTCGGTCGCGTCCCCGACCGCGAGCCCGCCCCCTGGCCCGGCCCGGCCAAGCAGTTCCACCTCGACTTCCGGGTCCCCGACGTGGAGAAGGCGGCCGAGGAGTACATCGCGCTGGGGGCGACCAGGCCCGACTTCCAGCCCGGCGTCACGGACGAGGGCGTCGGCTGGATCGTGCTGCGCGACCCCGAGGGGCACCTGTTCTGCGTCTGCCCCGAACGGTCCTGACGCCGGTCAGCCCGGCGGCCGGGAGCTGAATTGTCCTAAAGAATGATTCCTGTGCTCCGCTCGCCTCATAAGCTGGAGCAATGCTCCTCCACGTTCCCCTGCCCCTGCGTGGGCGCCGATGACCTGGGCCGGACTCCTCATCGCCCTGCTCGGAGCCCTGGGATACGCGCTCGGGGCTGCCCTGCAGCAGTTCGAGGCCGTGGCGGCCGGCGCCTCGCTCAAGCTCGTGCGACGCCCCCGCTGGTGGATCGGCGGGGTCATCGGGTTCGCAGGGGCGAGCCTGCACGCCGTCGCCCTCAGCTTCGCGCCGCTGGTCGCGGTGCAGCCCATCAGCGTGGCCACGCTCGTGTTCGCCGTGCCGCTGGCCGCGCTGATGTACGGGCGCCGGCCGTACCGGGCCGAGGTCCTCGGTTCGGCCGCCGTGGCCGTCGGACTCGTGTGGCTCATGCTGCTCGTGCCGGCCCACAACGTCACCCCGCACCTCGGCAACGGCGCCGCGCTCGCCTTCATCGGCGTGATCGCGGCGATCGCGGGGGCCGCCGAGCTCGGCGCCCGCCGGCTGCGCGGCCCCGGCAAGGCGCTGCTGATGTCGGTGGGCGCGGGGGCCGTCACGGCCAGCGTGTCCACGTTCGTGCGCGTGGTGGGCGGCGGCATGCAGGGCGACTGGGGCAGACTGCTGCACTGGTTCACGCTGGCCGTGCCCGTGCTGCTGGTCTGCGCGGTGGTGCTGCTCCAGCGCTCGTACGCCGTCGGCTACTTCGGCATCGCGTACGCGGGCGTGCAGGTCGTCGACCCGGTCACCTCCGTGCTGGCCGGGGCGATCCTGCTGGGCGAGCCGCTGCCGGCCAGCCCCTCCACGGCGATCCCGGCGCTGCTCGCCGGGGCGCTGACCGTCGCCGGCACGATCACGCTCGGGCGGCTGGCCCCCGACCACTCGCGGCCCGCCGCGGTGGAGTCCATTCCAGTACCTCCCGCACTGACCGCAGCATCAGACCGGAGCTGAACCGGGTCACGAGGGCCGTGGCGGCCTCGCGCAGCGACACCGCCACCGGGTTGCGGATCTTCGTCGCCCGGCAGACCGCCGCCGAGCGACGCATGATCGTGGTCGTCCGCTCCAGCCGGGCGGCCGAGTAGGCGGCCAGGCCACCCCCCGCCACGTGCGCCGGCCCCTCGCTCACCGCGTGCGCCAGCACGACCGCGTCCTCGATGGCCTGGCAGGCGCCCTGGCCCAGGTTCGGCGTCATCGGGTGGGCCGCGTCGCCCACCAGCGCCACCCGCCCCTGGTGGTAGGCGTGCAGCGGCGTGGCGAACGCGTGGACGTCGCCCCGCACGATCCGCTCCGGCCGGACGGCGGCCAGCAGCGACGGGATCGGCTCGTGCCAGCCGCCGAACCGGCGCAGCAGCTCCTCCCGCTCGTCCCCGTGGACGGCGCCCTCGGGGGAGAGGTCCGTGGCGTAGAAGTAGACGACGTCGTCCGCCAGCAGATGGGCGCCGAACAGCCGGCCCCTGCCCCACGTCTCGGTGCTGGGCAGCGGGCCGCCGTCCCACGGCACGAGCCCGCGCCACGCCGTCACCCCCGCGTACACGGGGCCCGGATGGCCGGGGAAGAGCGCGCGGCGGGTCGCCGAGCGGATGCCGTCGGCGGCCACGACCAGATCGGCCGCGTGCTCGCCCTGATCCGTGCGGACGACTCCCGTGCCGGCGTCCACGCCGGTCACGGTGACGCCCAGGCGGAGGGCGTCCGCGCCCAGCGTCTCGGCCAGCACGTCCACCAGCGTGGCCCGCGCGAGCAGGACCACCGAGTCGTCGAACTCCTCCCGGGCCCTCTCCGCCGTCGTGTGCGCCAGCCACCGGCCGTCCGGGCGGCGGACGCCCAGCTTCCCCTGCACCCGCGACAGCGCCCGCACCCGGTCGCCGAGCCCGAGGGTGTCGAGGGCGCGCAGCGCGTTCACCGCGACGGCGAGCCCCGAGCCGACCGGCTCCAGCCGCTCGGCGCGCTCCAGCACGGAAACGTCCCACCCTGCCTGGCGCAGCGCGATCCCCGCGCTCAGCCCGCCGATCCCCGCCCCGATCACCACAGCAGCCGGCATCGCCGCCTCCTCACTACGTCTGTAGTTTCACGATACTACGGCTGTAGTATCGATGACTACAGGCGTAGTCGATGCCTCGTAGGATCGGTGACCGTGAAGCGTTCAGAGGCGGTCGCGGAGGCGGCCATCACGTTGCTGGCCGAGCGGGGCATGCGCGGCCTGACCCACCGGGCCGTGGACGAGGCCGCCGGCCTGCCGCCCGGCTCCGCCTCCAACCTCGCCCGCACCCGTGCCGCGCTGCTCGAACTCACACTGGCGCACCTGGTGGAGCTGGAGGAGCGCGCCATGGCCCCCGCCCTGGAGGCGGGGCTGCCCGCGCGCGACCGGCCGCCGTCCCGCGAGGCCCTGGTGGACCTCCTGGTGGAGGTGCTGCACGTGCAGATCGCCGACAGCCGGCGCACGCTGGCCCGCTACGAGCTGGCCCTGGAGGCGACCCGGCGGCCCGAGCTGCGCCGCGTCTACGACCGGGCGGGCCGGCGCTTCCGCGACCCGGCGGTGGCGCTGCTGGCCGTCCTGGGCTCGCCCGATCCGGTACGGCACTCCCGCCGGCTCGTGGCGTTCACCGAGGGCGTCATGTTCGACGCGATCGCGGGCGCGGGGGAGATCCCGTCACGGGACGACACCCGCGCGGCGATGCACGAGCTGCTCGACGGCATGCTGGGGCCCGCCTGAGCGCCACCGTGCCCGGCTCTGACGGGGGGCCGGTCAGGAGGTGAGGCGAGCGCGGTGGGCCGGCCACTCCTCCTGGAGGATGCCGAAGACGACCGTGTCGCGCCAGGTGCCGTCCGGCCGCGTGCGGTGGCGTCGCAGCGTGCCCTCGTGGACGCCGCCGATCCGCCGGATCGCGTTCTGGGAACGCGTGTTGAGCACGTCGGTCTTGAGCATGACGCGGTTGTATCCCAGCTCGTCGAAGGCGTGGTCGATGAGCAGCACCTTGCAGTTCGTGTTCACGGCCGTGCGCCAGACCGCCCTGCCGTACCACGTCCAGCCGATCTCCACGCTCTCGTCGAAGCCGGGCACGTCGCAGTAGGTGGTCCAGCCCACGGCCCGGCCGCTCTCGCGCGGGACGACGGCGAGGGGGACGTGCTTGTCGTCCGCGATCAGCCCGGCGGCCACCTCGCGCAGCTCCTCCTCGGTCCCAGGGAGCGCGGACAGCCAGCGCCACACCTCCGGGTCGCCGCCGCCGGCGGCGAACAGGTCGGGGACGTGGGCGAGGGTGAGCGGTTCGAGCCGGACGACGTCGTTCTCGAGCACCACGGGGGAGGGGAGCTTCGCGGTCATGGCCGTCAGCCTAGGGGGCGGCCGGAACCCCGGTTATGGCCACATGGCGGCTTTTGCCGAAGACCACTGTTTTCGCCGAAGGCCGCTGTCGACATGCATACCGGCCGGTCGGTAGGGTCGACGCCATGGACTTCGCCTACGACAGCGTCACCGAGGAGTTGCGCGAGCGGCTGCTGCGCTTCATGGACGAGTGCGTCCATCCGGCCGAGGCCGCCTTCGCCGAGCAGGCCGCCACCAGCGGCTGGAGCGCGCCGCCGCTGCTCGCCGACCTCAAGGACGAGGCGCGCAAGCGCGGCCTGTGGAACCTGTTCCTGCCCGGCGGGGACGGCGCCGGGCTCACGAACCTCCAGTACGCCCCCCTGGCGGAGATCATGGGCCGCAGCCCCCATCTCGCGCCCGCCGCCACCAACTGCGCGGCGCCCGACACGGGCAACATGGAGGTGCTGTCGATGTTCGGCAGCGAGTGGCAGCGCGAGGAGTGGCTGCGTCCGCTGCTCGACGGGGAGATCCGGTCCGCGTTCGCGATGACCGAGCCCGACGTGGCCTCCTCCGACGCGACCAACATCGCCACCTCGATCGTGCGCGACGGCGACGAGTACGTCATCAACGGCCGCAAGTGGTTCATCTCGGGCGCCATGAACCCCGAGTGCAAGATCTTCATCGTCATGGGCAAGACCGACCCGGAGGCGCCGTCGCACCGGCAGCAGAGCATGGTGCTGGTGCCGCGCGACACACCCGGCATGCACATCAGGCGCGGCATGACCGTGTTCGGCTACGACGACGCCGACCACGGCGGCCACGCCGAGATCGTGTTCGAGGACGTCCGCGTGCCGGCCGACAACCTCATCGGCGAGCAGGGCGGCGGCTTCGCCATCGCGCAGGCCCGGCTCGGGCCCGGCCGCATCCACCACTGCATGCGCCTGATCGGCATGGCCGAGCGCGCCGTCGAGCTGATGTGCCGGCGCGCGCTGAGCCGCACCACGTTCGGCAAGCCCGTCGCCCAGCAGGGCGTCGTCCAGGACTGGATCGCCGAGTCCCGCGTCCGCATCGAGCAGCTCCGGCCGCTCGTCCTCAGGACGGCCTGGCTCATGGACACCGTCGGCAACCAGGGAGCCCACACCGAGATCCAGGCCATCAAGATCGCGACCCCGGCGGCCGTCGAGTGGATCATCGACAAGGCCATCCAGGTCCACGGGGCCGGCGGCGTCTCCCAGGACTTCCCGCTGGCCGGCCTCTGGGCCGGAGCTCGCTCCCTGCGCCTGGCCGACGGCCCGGACGAGGTTCACAAGCGGTCCCTGGCCTACCGCGAGCTCAAGAAGTACATGTGACACCGATCGGAGGATCCCGAGTGGAGGAAGCACGGCTCAGGGAACTGGCGGCGGAGTTCCTCGCCGGCCACGACCCGGGAGGCGACCGGCTGGAGTTCCTGCGGGCCAGGTTCGACGCCGGGCTGGCCTGGGTGTGGTACCCGGAGGGCCTCGGCGGCCTCGGGCTGGCGCCCGAGCTGCAACGGGTCGTGGACGAGGAGCTCGCCGGCACCCCGCAGATCGACGTCGGCCTCCAGGGCATCGGCCTCGGCATGGCGGCCCCCACGATCCTCGCGTTCGGCACCGAGGAGCAAAGACGCCGCTTCCTGCGCCCGCTGTGGACCGGCGAGGAGATCTGGTGCCAGCTCTTCAGCGAGCCCGGCGCCGGCTCCGACCTCGCCACGCTCGCCACCCGGGCCGTCAGGGACGGCGACGAATGGGTCGTGGACGGGCAGAAGGTGTGGACGTCCGGCGCCCACCACGCCCGGTGGGCGATCCTCGTCGCCCGCACCGACCCGGGTGTGCCCAAGCACCGCGGCATGACGTACTTCGTCTGCGACATGCACGCCCCCGGCGTCGAGGTCCGCCCGCTGCGGCAGATCACCGGCGAGGCCGAGTTCAACGAGGTCTTCCTGACCGGCGTCCGGCTCTCCGACGACCTGCGGCTCGGCCAGGTCGGCGACGGCTGGCGCGTCGCCCAGACCACGCTCATGAACGAGCGCGTCGCCATCGGCGGCGCCCAGGTGCGGCGCGGCGGCGGCATGCTCGGCCCGGTCCTGGAGACCTGGCGCGAGCAGCCCGAGCTGCGCAGCCACGACCTGCACCAGCGGCTGCTGGCCCTGTGGGTGGAGGCCGAGGTGACCCGCCTGTCCGGCGACCGGCTGCGCGAGCAGCTCGCCGCCGGCCAGCCCGGGCCCGAGGGGTCGGGCATGAAGCTGTCGTTCGCCAGGCTCAACCAGGCGGTGTCCGGTCTGGAGGTGGAGCTGCGGCGCGACCTCGGCTACGACGACTGGACCTTCCGCCGCTCCGACACCGTCGACTTCTACGGCCGCGGCGCGGGCTACCGCTACCTGCGCGCCAAGGGCAACTCCATCGAGGGCGGCACCTCGGAGATCCTCCGGAACATCATCGCCGAGCGCGTCCTCGGCCTGCCCGCCGAACCCCGCGCCGACAAGGACGTCCCCTGGAAGGACCTGCCGCGATGACCCTGCTGTACTCCGAGGTCGAGGAGGAGCTGCGGGCCGCCGTCCGCGCCGTCCTGGCCGACCGCTGCCCGCCCGCCGCCGTCCTCGCGCGGGCCGAGTCCGAGCCGTACGACCCGAGCCTGTGGAAGACCCTCGCCGTCGATGTCGGCGTGGCGGGGCTGCTGGTGCCGGAGGAGTACGGCGGCGCCGGGGCCACGGCCAGCGAGGCGGCCGTGGTGCTGGAGGAGCTGGGGCGCGGGGTGGCGCCGGTGCCGTTCTTCACCAGCTCGGTCCTGGCCACGTACGCGCTGGTGCGTGCCGCCGCCGGCACGAGCGTGGGCGCCGGCGCGGTGGGCGAGCTGCTGGGGCGGCTCGCGGAGGGGCGGGCGACGGCCGCGCTGGTGGTCCCGTTCGCCGCCTCGCCCTACCGGCCCTGGCCGGTGCGGGGAGGCGTGAGCGCGGCGGGGGAGCGGCTCCCCGGGAGCGGAGCCGGCGGTGAGACGCGGCTGTCCGGGAGCGTGGCCGGGGTGGCGGGGGCCGACGTGGCCGACGTCCTGATCGTCCCGGTGCCCGGCGCGGACGGGACGGCCGTCCTCCACATGGTCGAACGCGAGGCCGCGGCCGTCGAGGCGGTGCCGTCGCTGGACCTGACGCGGCCCGTGGCCACCGTGACGCTCGACGGGGCTCCGGGCGTCCGGCTGGGCGAGGTGGACCTGGCCGAGGTGCTGCGGTTCGGCGCGGGGCTGCTGGCCTCCGAGCAACTCGGCGTGGCCGAGTGGTGCCTGGAGACCACGCTCGCGTACGTCAAGGAGCGCCGCCAGTTCGCGCGGCCGGTGGGGTCGTTCCAGGCGGTCAAGCACCGGCTGGCGGACCTGTGGCTGGACGTGGTCAGGGCCAGGGCCGCCGCCAGGGCCGCCGTGTCGGACGGGGCGGAGGACGACGGGAAGGCCTCCGGAGAGGCTTCCGTCGCGGCCGGGCCCGACCCGGTGGCGGTCGCCGTGGCCCAGGCGTGGAACGGCGGCGTGGCGGTCCACGTGGCCGAGGAGGCGGTCCAGCTCCACGGCGGGATCGGGATGACGTGGGAGCACCCCGTGCATCTCTTCCTCAAGCGCGCCAAGGCCGACGAGATCGCCCTCGGAACCCCCGGCGACCACCGGGGGGCGCTGGCCTCACTGGCCGGCGTGCCCGGCCCCGGCCTCGTGGGCGAGCCCGTCTCCGGCCCGGAGTGAGGTGAGCAGCAGGTCGGCGAAGTGCCGTCCCACCTGGGCGCCGGTCAGCGGCCCGTCCGCGTGGTACCAGGAGCCCAGGTGGTGGACCGAGCCGAAGAAGTAGTCGACGACCAGGTCGGCCGGGACGTGGTCGCTGAACGTGCCCTGGCGCTGCCCCTCGGCCACGAGCTCGCGGAAGCGCTCGTGGTAGCGGCGGCGCTCGGCCCGCACGCTCTTCTGCGTCTCGGGCGCGAGCAGGTGCATCGACCGGAAGAAGATCTTGGAGTCGTCGAGGTTGGCCGTGGTGGTCTCGACGACGTCGGCCGCGGCGGCGTGCAGCCGCTCGGCGACCGTGCCGGGGCCGTCGGCGATCCGGGTGAGCCGGTCCATCTGCATGCGGAGCACACGGGCGTAGATCTCGTGCAGCAGATCATCCTTGGAGCTGAAATAGTGGTACATGGCGCCCTTGGTGACGCCTGCCGCCAGCACGATCTCCTGCACGGAGGTGCCCTCGAAGCCCCTCTCGGCGAACAGCCGCGTCGCCGCGCTCAGCAGCCGGCCGCGTACCGGTTCTTCCTTCACGTGTCCCCCTTGCTCACCTCCGATAGGATACCGACTGGTCGGTTGATCGGTCTTCGCGGTGCTATTTCCGTCACCTTAGGGTGCCCTTCCTTCGAGTGGGGTATTACTTGACGTGGCGAGGGATCTTCGGCGTGGCAGATCCCGTTTGGTTCCAACTCATCATTCGGGGAGTTTGCCGTGCCCGGTGGCTCTATCTACGTGCAGCAGGACGCGAAGTACGCCGGCTCGTCGCCGCAGTGGTACTACGAGAAGTTCTGGCGTGAGGATGCCAAGAACCGCCAGCGCTCCCGGATGATCAAGGCGGCCGTGGGCTTCGTGGCCGGCATCGGCCTCGCCCTCCGCTTCGGCCTCGACCTCGTGCCCTTCTACGGCCTCGCGCTCGCGGGAGTCGTCGCCGCCGCCGACTGGTGGTGGGCGTGGAACTCGTTCCGCGCCACGGCGGTCTGGCGCGGCCGGCGGCGCGGCGAGGTCATCACCGGCCGGCTGCTGCGGCGCTCGCTCCGCAGGCGCGGCTACAAGGTCCTCGACGGCCGCGCCATCCGCGGCCAGGCGTCCATCGACCACCTCGTGATCGGCCCCGGCGGACTGTGGATCGTCGACAACGAGTCGTGGAGCCCCGATGTCGAGATCGCCGCGTACGGCGGCCGGCTGTTCTTCGGCGAGAAGTACGGCACCAGCGTCGCCAAGCCGCTGGTCGACACCGCCGACGCGTTCGCCGGGATGCTGACGCGCGAGACCGGGATCGCGGTGACGATCACGCCCCTGCTGGCCGCGCACTCCGGCTCGCTGCCGCGCGGCGGCACCGTCACGGCCGAGGGGCTCACGCTGCTCAAGCCCCGCCTGGTGGCCCGCCGGATCAAGGCGGCGCGGGAGGTCGTGCTGGACGACGCCCAGATCGAGCTGCTGGCCCGTACGGCGGCCCGCGAGCTGCAGCGCTCCTGACCGCCCCCGGGCGCGGCTCAGGCCAGGCCCTCGATGAACGCCGCGAGCTGGGCGACGTTACGGCATTCGGTCATGGGCACGACGGCGGCGTACGCGCTCGCGACGGAGTCGCCCGTGTCCCACTGCGCCCGCGGCTCGGGGTTGAGCCAGTAGGCGTTGCGGGCCCGTCCGGCCAGGGCCTGCAGGGTGGCGAGCGCGGGCGGCTGGTAGTTGGAGCGGGCGTCGCCGAGGATCAGCAGCGACGTCTTCGGCCCGACGGCGTCGCCGTGGCGCTCGGCGAAGCGCTCCAGCGCGTGCCCGTAGTTGGTGCGGCCGAACCGGACCATGTCGGCCTCGTCCGCCATCCTCGTCATGGCGTCCACCACGTCCGTGCCGGGCCGGAAGAACCGGGTGATCTCGTCCACCGTGTCCACGAACCCGAACGCCCGTACCTTCGCGAACTGCTCTCTCAGCGCGTACGTGAGCAGCAGCGTGAAGTGCGCGAACGACGAGACCGAGTCGCTGGCGTCGCACAGCACGACCAGCTCGGGCCGGTGCGGCCGGGGCGGACGGAACGACGGCGCCAGCGGCACCCCGCCGCTCTGCAGGGACGCCCGCACGGTCCGGCGGAAGTCGAGCCGGCCGCGCCGGCCCCGTCGCCGGCGGATCGCCAGCCGCGTCGCCAGCCGCCTGGCCAGCGGATACACCTCCCGGCGCAGCCGCGACAGGTCCTCCCGGGTGGCGCGCAGGAACTCGACCTGGTCGAGCGGCGGGCGCACGGCCGAGCGGGCGATGCGCTCGACGCCCGAGTCCTCGGCGATGCGGCGGCGCACGTCGGCGGCCACGGCGTCCTCGAAGCGCCGGATCCCGGCGTTCACCTGGTCGCGGACCGTCCGCTCCGCCAGGCCGCCGCGCTCCCGCCCCGTGAGCACCTCGCGCAGGATCCCGGCCATCAGCGTCTCGGGGGACAGGGCCCGCATGACGCTGTACGAGAACCAGTTCTGGCGTCCCGGCCCGGCCTGCTGCCGCCCGAACCGCTCCACCATGGCGCGGGCGAACTCCCGCATCTCCGCGTCGCTCCCGCCGGTCAGCAGCCCGGCCAGCCGCGCCCGCAACTCGTCCCGCTCCTCGGGCCGGGTCTGGTCGCCGGGCGGGGCCTGGGGAATGCCACCGGGCGGGGCGGATGCGCCGGACATGACAGGCGGGAACCACAGGTCGAACAGCACATCGAACCCCGGCCGGTGAGCGGGCCTCTTGACCAGGGTCGCCGCGTAGGCCGCCCGCAGCGACTCGCGCTCGGCCAGGTCGATCACCCGCAGGGCGCGCACCGCGTCCAGCCCCTCGGCCACGGACACGGGCACGCCCGCCTCGCGCAACGCCCGCACGAACCCGACATGCCGGTCGATCAGCGACTCACCCACCGGACAGGCCCAGTTCCTTCATCGCCCGCCGGTGGTCGGAGGCGTGCTTGAGCACCACGCCCAGCGTCCCGGCGACGGTCGCCTCGTCCAGCTCCTCGCGTCCCAGGGCCAGCAGCGTGTTGGCCCAGTCCACGGTCTCGGCCACCGACGGTGCCTTCTTCAGCTCCAGCCCGCGCAGGGTCGCCACCGTACGGGCGAGCGCCTCGGCCAGATCGGCCCGGATCGTCGGCACCTGCGCGAGCACGATGTCCCGCTCCCGCTCGGGCGCCGGGTACCCGATGTGCAGGTACAGGCAGCGCCGCTTGAGCGCCTCGGACAGCTCGCGGGTGGCGTTCGAGGTCAGCACGACGTACGGCCGGCGCACGGCGGAGACGGTGCCCAGCTCGGGGATCGTCACCTGGAAGTCCGACAGCAGCTCCAGCAGCAGCCCCTCGACCTCGACATCGGCCTTGTCGGTCTCGTCCACCAGCAGCACGGTCGGGACGTCGGCCCGGATGGCCTTCAGAAGCGGCCGTTCGAGCAGGAATTCCTCGGTGAAGATGTCCTCGTCCGTGCTGGTGGCCTGGATGCGGAGGAGCTGCTTCTTGTAGTTCCACTCGTACAGCGCCCGCGCCTCGTCCAGGCCCTCGTAACACTGGAGCCGGATCAGCTGGGACCCGCTCGCCCGCGCCACGGCCTTGGCCAGCTGCGTCTTGCCCACCCCGGCGGGCCCCTCGACCAGCAACGGCCTGCCGAGCGCGGCGGCCAGGAAGACGGAGGTGGAGATGGCGTCGTCGGAGAGGTATCCGGCGGAGGCCAGCCGCTCGCCGGCCTGGGCGGGGGAGTCGAACATGAAGGCTCCTGTCGTCACAGCCGAACCTTATTCTAGTCTGGGGTGTTCTGAGGGGGTTCGGGGTGCCGGGCTCCGGCCGATTCGACCAGGATGCCGAGTGCCGGTATATTCCTCTCAGCAACGCGCCGCTAGCTCAGTTGGTTAGAGCAGCTGACTCTTAATCAGCGGGTCCGGGGTTCGAGTCCCTGGCGGCGCACCGCTACAAGACCCCAGGCCGTCGGGAGACGGCCTGGGGTCTTCTGTGTTGAGGGTCATTCCGACGGATGCCCGTCAGGCCAGACGCAGGGGGAAGCCGCTCCGAGGTAGAGGTTGTCGCCGTCCGCCCAGGTGAGGGTGAGGGTGAAGCCGTCCGGCCGAGACTCGCCGCTCAGGTCAGGGTTCCCGGCACGCCCGGCGGCGACGATGCGATGACCTGCAGCCTCCCAGTGGGCCCGAACCTGCCGTGAGATCGCCATGTTCTCGCTCTTGGGCACGTTACGCAGCCAGTAGGCCCGGCCGATGACCACCATGTCGTCAGGCAGATCGTCGTTGAGGCAGGTGTGTGGTGCGACCGAGCTCTCGATCAGTTCCAATCGTGGTCGGATGGCAAGAGCGTCTGCTGTGTCACGGATGAGCTGCTCGACGCGGGCGACTGCTTGAGTCTGATTGAGCGCGGGTTGGTTCACAGTGCATCCCGAGAGCGAGAGTGCCAGCAAGGTGAGGGCAAAGCGAAGCACAGGGTCACCTCTCGGTTGAGTCGCCCAGTTCGGGCATGAGCAGTTGCGGCTGCGTATTGAGAGGCGGGGGGTGCACGATCTTGTCGTACTGGCCGTTGATGATTCGTCCCATGTTTTGGAGCGAGACCGAGTAAGGCTGCCAGTAGCTGCTGTGCGCCGACGTGAAGACGTCTCTCCCCACAGGCATGTGACGTCCTCCGAATGAGGCGTCACCTGGATCTGAGCCGAAGCGGCCGAGAGCCGCGACCGGGTCGTTGCCGGCCTCGCCCACCCAGACGTGCTCCGCTCTGACGCCGAGTTGACGAGCGTGATCGACTCCGACTCCAGGACTGCCGATGAGAATGACGTCGTCGGCGAAGCGCCCAGGACGCAAAACGGCGGCGCGACCGGTGGTCAGCGACCCGTAGCTGTGACCGATGACGACAGTGCGGGCTGTGCTCGACGGGTTGTGGGCAGCGTGAAGACCGTCATTGAAGGAGGCGAGCGCCTTACCGCCTTCGGCTGCGGCCGAGGCGAAGGCGACGGATTTGGCCGGATCCATAAGTCCCGGATCGAGCTGGGGGGCGTCGTAGCCCAGCCACGTGATGGAAGCAATGCTTTGGATCCCGCTGTAATACGAGGCTTGCTGCCACAACGCCCGTGACCGCTCCAGATCCCCGTGCGCCGCGTCCAGCCCCGACGTGAGCCCCGACACAGACGTGACCGTGATGTCCGCCCTGTCCGGATCCCCCCATGAGACGACGAGCCGCCCCTGCCCCGTCACGTCGAACGCCAGCAACAGCGGCGCAGGATGCCCCGGTGCCGGGTGGAGTTCCGCCTCGATGAGGTCGAGGCGGCGTAGCCGGGCGGCGATGCGTTCCCAGCCGCCCAGCAGCCCCGGGTCCGCCAGGCGGCCGAGGTCCGTCGTGGCCGTCTCCAGGTCCCGTTCCAGCCGGGTCCTCTGTTCCGCCAGCCAGTGGCGGTTCGCCCGGTCGCGGACGCTCGCCGGCAGGCCGTTCAGCAGCCCGAACCGCGGCAACGTCACGAGCCGTTCCCGCGCCGCCGCCGAGAGCGTCGCCCACCACGCGGCGACCCGGGCCGCGAGGCCCGCGTCGGTGGCGCCCTCCTGGACGGACAGCAGGCGTGTCACCGCCTCCTCGTCGCCGGCGCCGACGCGTGCCAGCAGGCGCTCCGCTCCGACCGGGTCCGTGGCGTGGGCGCCGAACAGGCCGTACGCGGCGAGCCCCGAAGGCAGAGACGCGGCGAACCCCGGCGGCGGGGAGAGGCCCGGCACGGTCTCGCGGATGCGGTGCAGCCGGCGTCGCAGGTCGTCGCTCTGGGCGGAGGTCCAGGTGGCGATGCGGCCGAGCGCGTGGCCGGGCTCGGGGGACAGGCCGTGACCGGACAGCTCGGCGGCCAGGCGTGCCCCCGCGACGGGCAGCGTGTGCGCGACCTGGCCCAGGGACGTCACCAGGGCGGTCATGGCGTTCGGGTCGATGCCCTGGAAGCGGCCCGGGACGGGGGCCAGGGTCGTCACCGACGTGGTCAGCGCGGGCACCGCCGGGGCCGGTCCGCCGTGCCGTACGACGAGGAGGGCGAGGGCGTGCAGCGCGTGCGCGAGCGAGGATTGCAGGGCGGCGCGGTGGCGGGAGAGGGCGTCCGCGAAGGCGGGGGCGCCGCCGCCGACCCAGGCGTGGGCGTGCATGAGCCGCGCCGCCGGGTCGAGGTCCGCGTGGTGGCCGGCGGCCAGCGCCGAGGCCCGTTCGTACGCCGCGAGCGCCGCCCTGTGATCCGCCATGACGCGGCCCAGAGTGCCAGGTCAGCCGGGTGGTCCTCAGCTGATCGACGACTCACCCGGGTAAGTGTGGTCTCGGATGGTTCGTCCGCGTACCGGCCGCTGTGGCGCGGGTTTCTCTGTGAGGGAAGGGGTACGGGAGGGCACATGGCGTGTCGTATCAGTGAGTTGGTGCTGGATTGCCGCGATCCGGAGAGCCTGGCGGCGTTCTGGTGTGAGGTGCTGGGATACGTGGTGCTCAACCGGGACGACGACGGGAGCGTGGAGATCGGGCCGGAGAAGACGGGGTTCGGCGGGCTCCAGCCGACCCTCGTGTTGAACCCGTCCGAGGATCCGAAGGGCGGCAAGCTCCGGCTGCACATCGACGTGAACGCGACCGACCGCGACCAGGAGGCCGAGCTGGAGAGGCTGCTGGCTGCGGGAGCCCGGCGGGCGGACGTGGGGCAGACCGGCGAGGAGTCCTGGCACGTGCTGGCCGACCCGGAGGGCAACGAGTTCTGCCTGCTGCGGCTGAGGCTGGACGCGTAGGTTCCTTCCCCTTCTCAGGACTGACTCCCACAAGCGGGGGTGCGGGCGCACTCAGCGGGGGCGGGGGTCGCCGAGCAGGCGGAGGAGCAGGCGTGGCTCGCCCGGCCAGGCCTCCAGCAGGACCTCGCGCGGGACCTGCCGGGCCGCGTACCGCAGCGCCAGGGCGACCACCACGATGTCGTCGAGCGGGCCGATGACGGGCAGGAACTCCGGGATCAGGTCGATCGGGCTGGCCACCCACACGCCTGCGATCATGATGGCGACCCTGGCGCGGCGCGGCACGGCGGGGTGGCGGCGGAGCCTGCGGATGGTGGTCAGGCAGTCGGGGATGAAGGCGGCCAGATCCCGCATCGGGCCGGGCGGCAGTCGCCTCGCCAGGAGGAAGAGCACGCCCCAGGTGGCCGCCACGCACACGACGGTGACGGCGAGCCCGATCAGCCAGCCCCGCACGGCGTTCCCGACCTCGTTTCCGTTCCCTCGTGCCCCTCCGGTACGGCTCCACTTTACGGTCGGCGCGGCCGGCGCGACCCGCACCGGTAAGGGCGCCTTCCTCTTTCGATCGGCACGAGAGGAGGATGTGGACATGAACACGCGACCACTCGGACAGACCACCGTCAGTTCCATCGGTCTCGGCGCGATGCCCATGTCGGTGGCGGGACACATGCCCGACGAGGATCAGTCGATCCGGACGATCCACGCGGCCCTGGACGCCGGCGTGACGCTGATCGACACGGCCGACGCCTACACCCCCGCCCACGACCAGGTCGGGCACAACGAGCGGCTGGTCGCCAAGGCGCTGGCGAGCTGGGGCGGCGACCGGGACGCGGTGCTGGTGGCGACCAAGGGCGGCCACACCCGCGTTCCCGGGGGCGGCTGGGCCGTCGACGGCCGGCCGTCGTACCTGGTCGAGGCGTGCGAGCGGTCCCTCAAGGCCCTGGGTGTGGAGGCGATCGGGCTCTACCAGCACCACCGGCCCGATCCGTCCGTGCCGTACGCGGAGACGATCGGCGCGCTGCGCGACCTGCTCGACGCCGGCAAGATCCGGATGGCCGGGATCTCCAACGCCGACCCCAGCCAGATCAGGACGGCCTACGACATCCTGGGCGGCCGGCTGGCGAGCGTGCAGAACCAGTACTCGCCCGCCTTCCGCTCCTCCGAGCCGGAGGTGGACGTGTGCGAGGAGCTGGGAGTGGCGTTCCTGCCGTGGTCGCCGCTGGGCGGGATCAGCGCGGCGGGGCGGCTCGGCGGCGAGTACGAGGCGTTCGCCAAGGTGGCCGAGGGCCGCGGGGTGTCGCCGCAGCGGGTCTGCCTGGCCTGGGAGCTGGCCCGCGGCCCGGTCGTGATCCCCATCCCCGGGGCGAGCCGGCCGGAGAGCATCCTCGACTCGGTGGCGGCGGCCGATCTTGTGCTGACCTCCGAGGAGCTCAGGCTGCTGAACGGCTGACCCGTCCGGCGCTGACGCGGTCGGCCGGTTTCGCACGGCGGGTACGGGCGTGCGAAGCTTTGAACGTCCCCAACACCAGGAGGTCCTCATGACGGAAACACCGGAGCCGGAAGCCAGCGAAACTCCCGAGGACGAGTTGAAGCGCAAGTTCCGGGAGGCCTTGGAGCGCAAGCGTGCCCGGCAGGCCGATTCGGGCGCTGGTGGCAAGGGCGGCGACGCTTCCAAGATCCACGGTGCTCACGGGCCGGCCGCCAGCAAGCGCTCCTTCCGCCGCAAGAGTGGAGGCTGACGCGTCCTGAGCGGGCGGCGCGCGTCCTGAGCAGGCACGTGTCCGGAGGTCGACGCGTCCTGGGCGGACACGCGTCCTGAGCACGCGCTGAAAGCTGGTTTTCTGGAGGGGTACGGCATGCCGTACCCCTCCATTTCTTTGCCTGAAAGGTAGATCTTCACCCGATTTATGGGGTTTCCTTTGCTATTGTCCGGTTCGCTCGCTAGAGTCGAACCTGTTACCGGCCAGTGACCTAGCCCTTCGCCAGGAAGCGGCGGCTGACCGGCGCCGAATCCCGCTCCCGCGGGAACCGGGGAACCAACCTCTGGGGTGAATCCGGCCCGACCCGGGCCGGTAGGGCATCTCCACGCCCGAACCCGTCAGCTAACCCGGTAGGCGAGATGGAGAGGACAAGACTTCGATGCGCTACCGCGTACCCCCGGACGGGGCAGTGACACCGGCCGCCTGAGCGGCATCCCCCCTTCCCCCTGATTTACCTTCCCTCGCGCTCCCGCGTAGCGCCCGTTGGCACTTCTGCCCGGCTACGCCCCCATCTGAGCGAGCGCGCCCTCCTGTACCCCACGCAAAGGACTCTTCCAACACATGTCCGCACGACTTGGCATGCGTTCTTTCAGCCTTCTGACGGCGGCCGTACTCGGCGCACTCACCATCGGCGCCGGCACCGCGGCGCACGCCGACACCGACGACGACCAGAAGGTCCTCCTCAAGGGCGCCACCACGGCGTCCTACTTCTGGGACGACTCCTCCGGCCGCGCCGGCGACACCGGCCTGCCGGCCAGCGGCAAGCCCATGCAGAAGGGCCTGGCCGCCAGCCCGAGCTGGCCCCTCATGACCGAGGGCTACGTCGTCTACAAGGGCAAGAAGGCCCCGTTCTTCGTCGGCGACCGTGGCCCGGGTGTGCCCTCCAGCAGCGGCGTCATGCTCGACCTCGACGCCAAGACCTTCGCCCAGCTCACCGGCGGCCGCTTCAACTCCGAGACGCTCGGCGTGGACGGCGTCGGCGGCCAGGGCCACATCAAGGTGAGCTACGTCATCACCAAGTGGGGCAGCGGCCCGGGCAAGAAGAACCTCCCCGTCTCCTTCGCCTCCGGCGCCTGGCGCCGCGTCGACGCCAACCCGGCCAAGCCGCCGCTGCTCGCCGAGGACAAGTCCACCGCTCCGGAGGAGTCCGGCGCCGGCTCCGCCGGTGAGGCGGCCTCCGTCTCCAAGAACAACAAGAGCGACAAGAGCGACAAGGCCGGCAAGGACGACGCCGGTGTGGTGACCGCCTCCGAGCACACCTCCCGCGGCACCACCGCCGAGACCGTCAAGACCGCCGAGGCCGGCGACGCCGGCTCCGGCGACCAGGGCCTGAGCACCTCGGCCGGCCTCGCCCTGATGGGCGTGGCCGCGGTCGGCGGCGGCGCGTACCTCGGCCGCGACCGCCTGCGCAAGCTGCTCGTCAAGAGCTGACCCCCGCCGGACCGGCCGCCGTCCCCCCAGACGGCACGCCGGCCGGCACCCCGACCATGCGGCCGGGTCCGGACGCCACCCCGTCCGGTCCGGCCCTACCCAAGGGGCCTGCCTGCCTCTCCATCCAGGCCCCTTGTCACCCCGCTCCGGACCGCCGCCGCCCCGGCGGTTCCGGGGCGGGGTGACGCCTTTCCGGGCCCTTTACCCCGTTGCGGTCCGAATGTCATTCTGTTGGACGTGATCGCGCGCGTTAAGGTCAACGGCATCGAGATCGCCTACGAGAGCTTCGGCACTCCCGGTGCCCGCCCCCTCCTCCTGGTCATGGGCCTGGGCGCCCAGCTCATCCACTGGGACGACGCGTTCTGCCTCCTCCTCGCCGAGCAGGGGCACCACGTCGTCCGCTTCGACAACCGCGAC
This sequence comes from Nonomuraea sp. NPDC050691, assembly GCF_040654455.1. Taxonomy (NCBI): domain Bacteria; kingdom Bacillati; phylum Actinomycetota; class Actinomycetes; order Streptosporangiales; family Streptosporangiaceae; genus Nonomuraea; species Nonomuraea sp. NPDC050691. Next base: position 23,523 of record NZ_JBFAIA010000019.1, on the reverse strand, counting down.
GCGGGCCTGTCCACGCACCTGCGCGAGTACGGCCAGCCGCGGCTCGGCGGCGCCCCGCCGTACCTGCTGGACGACATGGCCGACGACGCGGCGGGGCTGATGGACGCGCTCGGGTGGGCCGCCGCCCACGTGGTGGGCGCCTCGATGGGCGGCATGATCGCCCAGGCGCTGGCCATCCGGCATCCCGGCCGGGTCCTCAGCCTCACCTCCATCATGTCCACGCCCGGCCCGCAGGCCGCCCCTCCCACGCCCGCGGCGAGGGCGGTGCTGCTGGCCACGCCGCCCGCCGGGCGCGAGGAGGCGATCGCGCGGTCCCAGGCGGCCTGGGCCGTGATCGGCTCACCCGGCTTCGAGCCGGACCGGGCGCGCATCGCGGACGTCGCCGGTCGCGCCTTCGACCGCTGCTTCGACCCGGCGGGCACCGCGCGCCAGCTCGCCGCCATCATGGCCTCGGGCGACCGTACCGAGGGACTGCGCGGGCTCGGCGTGCCGGCGCTCGTGGTCCACGGCGAGGCCGACCAGCTCGTCCCCCTCGCCGGTGGCCTGGCCACCGCCGAGGCCATCCCCGGGGCCAGGCTGCTGACCTTCCCCGGCATGGGCCACGACCTGCCGCGCCCGCTCTGGCCGCACCTCGTCGCCGCCATCACCCGGCTGACCGCCGGCTGACCGCCGCCGTCCAGGGCACGTCCGGCCACGCGTGGCTAGACGTCCAGCTTCTCCTCGATGGAGCGCAGCTGGTGCCTGGCCATCGCCAGGTTGGCCCGACCCCGGTCCAGGGCGAGGTAGAGGAACAGGCCCTTGCCGCCGCGCCCGCTGACGGGCCGGATGATGTGGTACTGCGAGCCGAGCGTGATGAGAATGTCCTCGATCGCGTCCTTGAGGCCGAGCGAGTCCATCGTGCGCAGCTTGGCCTTGACCACCTCGGTGTTGCCGGCGCCCGCGACCTGGAGGTCCAGGTCCTTGGAGCCGCCGAGCGCGCCCAGCGTCATGCCGCTGCCGTGGTCGACGACCGCCGCCCCGATGGCGCCGTCGATCGTCATCATCTCTTTGAGCGAGACGTCCATGCTGGCCATGTCACTTCTCCGTTCTGTGGTGATTTCCCTGGGGTCGGTCATCGCATCCGTGCTGCGATGGCGGCCACGGCGGCCGCCGTCTTGCGGCCCTCCAGCCGGAGCAGCCCGAGGTTCGTGCCGGGCTGGGCCAGGACTGTGAGGACGATGGTGGGGCCCGCGGCGTAGAACGCGGCGAACCCGGCCGTGCCCGAGATGAGCGTCTCCTCCAGATCGCCCCTCCCGGACATGGAGAGCATGCGCCTGCTCATCGCGAGCAGGGCGGCGGTGAGCGCGGCCGTCCGCTCGCCGTCGCCGACCGTGGGGTCGCAGGCGACGGCGAGCCCGTCGACCGTGCAGGCGACGCTGCCGCTGATGTCCGGGGTGCGCTCCCGCAGGAGCACCATCTCCTTGAGCACCTCGTCGTGCAGCTCCACCGGCGGCCTCCTTCTCAGCGAGGGCAGTCTCACGACGGTGAGTGGGGGGAACCTCATGCCAGCTCCTCCAGGGCCTTCTTCAGCCGCATGAGCAAGGCCAGGTCCCTCGGGTCCGCCGTCACGGCCGGGCCGAGGGATCGCGCCGGGCCGGACGGGTCGAGCGCGCCCGCCGGGCCCGTCGCACCCGCCGCGTCCGCCGCATCCGCAGCGTCGGCAGCCTCCGGGAGGAGGGGCGGCGGTCCGGCCGGCGCCGCGAGCGGCCCGGGCGCGGGCGGGCGGTCCTGATTCGCGGGCAGGGCCTGTTTCGCGCGCCGGGCCGGATCCACGGGCGGGGCTGCATCCACGGGCGAGGCTGCGTCCGCGGGCGACAAGGCCGGATCCGGCGGCTGAGGCGGCGCATCCGCCGGATCCAGGGTCTGGGTGGAGGGGCGGGCCCGCCGTCCGCCGCCGCGTGCGCGCTTGGGCAGCGTGGCCCCGCCCCCGCCCCCGCCGCCGGCCTCGGGCGAGGCGCCGGCGGGGTCGGGGGGCGCGAGCAGGCCGGACGCGGCCAGCCGCCGTACGGCCAGCAGCACCGAGTACCCCGACCGGCCCAGCCGTCGCGCCAGGTCGAGCGGCGTCGCCTCCTCGTCGGCGCGGGTGACGATCTCCCACTGGACGGCGGTGAGCGTCACGCCCTGCCCGGACAGCCGGGACGCCGGTCGTACCGGGGCGGTGTCCACGTCGGCGGACGGCCAGATCCGGGCGAGCTGGGCCCGGCGGCGGGCGCACTCCCGCACGAGCCCCGACACCTCGAAGTACCACCGCCCGCCCAGCCAGTGCCGCTCGCCGGGCCGGAACTTCGGCCGCGTCCCCGTGGCCGGCAGCAGGAAGAACGCGGCGTCCAGCACGGCGCCCAGCACGCAGAACTGCAGCTCCCCGAGCGTCACGGCTCCTTCGGCGAGCAGGCGCTCGCAGCCGCCGTCCGCCTGGATGCGGCGCAGCGCGGCCTCGGGCATCCGGCCGCGCGCGGTCAGCAGCCGCTCGACGCCGGGCGTCTGGGCGCACTCCATGTACGTGACCCGCCCCTCGTCGAGGAAGACGGTGCCGACTCGGCCGACGCGCAGGGCGCCGGTGGGGCGGTCGTTCGTGAGACTCGCCAGCAGCGTGTCGAGGGTCGCCATCGGTCACGCCAGCAACCGGCCGGAGATGTCCCGCAGGCGGTGGCGCGCGAGCGCCAGGTTCGAGCGCTCCAGGTCGAGGCGGACGTAGATGACGAGCGGCCCCTCGAACACCGTCTCCATGAGCCTGAGCAGGTGGTGGCCGCGGTCCGTGGTGACGAGCATGTCGTCGATGCGGACGGTGTCGCCGGGACACGAGCGCGCCAGGCCGTCCATGGTGGCGCGCAGCGTCTCGGTCAGGGCGGCGGCGGAGCGCTCGGTGTCCACGCCCGTGGGCGCCCCGCTGGCGGCCACCGCCATGCCGCTGGTCTGGTCCAGCAGCATGGCGTCCAGTGCCCCCGGTATGGCCATGACCTCGGTCAGGCAGTCGTCCAGTCCGAGCACGGATCCTCCCCTCGCCGTCTTGAAGACTGGGACAGCGTAGGAGCGCACGGGTGTCACGGAGCGGAGCCGGATGGCAGCGGTACGAAAGCTATACGGCGCGGAAGAAGAAAAACCCCACCGGGGCGCAGCTTTCTCCGAGTTATCCGTATTGAGGGTGACTTAGACGAATATCCTTCGCCTTTCCGCAGGTCAGAGGATCAGCCGAGTTCCCCGTCGAGATCGTCCGCGAGCCCCTCCGGGGGCTCGTCCGGAAGGACGGCCTTCTCGTCCGGCTTGTGGACGAGGACGTTGCCGATGTACGACTTCACGGCCGCCGCGAGGCCCACGTCACCGCCCGCAGCCTCCGACAGGTACCACCGGTGGTCGAGGATCTCGTGGAAGACCTGGGCCGGGTCCAGCTTGGCCCGCAGGTCCGCCGGCAGCGCGTCGACCGTCGGCTGGAACACCTCGGCCAGCCACCGGTGCGCCACGATGGCCTCGTCCTCGTGGCGCAGGCCCTTGGCCACGCGGAAGCCGTCGAGGTCGTTGAGCAGCCGCCGCGCCTGGTTCTCCTCCACGTCGAGGCCCGTCAGGCGGAGCAGGCGCCGCTGGTGGTGGCCCGCGTCGACCACCTTGGGGCGCACGATCAGGCGGCCGGTGCCGACCTTGCGCCGCACCATCATCTCGGCCACGTCGAACCCGAGCAGGTTCAGCCGCCGGATCCGCTGCTCCACCCGGTGCCAGTCGACCTCCTCGATGATCTCGTCCTGGGTGATCTCGTCCCACAGGCGGTGGTAGCGGGTGACGATGTCCTCGGCGGTCTCCATGGGGTCGACCGACGGGTGCAGCAGGCCGCCGGCCTCCAGGTCCAGCATCTCGCCGAAGATGTTGGTGTGGACGACGTCGATGTCGGCCAGCCGCTGCCCCTGGCTGAGCATCGGGTGCATCTCGCCGGTCTCGGCGTCCACCAGGTACGCGGCGAACGCCCCGGCGTCCCGGCGGAACAGCGTGTTGGACAGCGAGCAGTCGCCCCAGTAGAACCCGTTCAGGTGCAGCCGCACGAGGAGCACGGCGAGCGCGTCGAGCAGCCGGGTCAGCGTGTCGGGCCGCAGCGTGCCGGACATGACGGCCCGGTACGGGAGCGAGAACTGCAGGTGGCGGGTGATCAGGGCGGCGTCGAGGCCCTCCTCGCGGCCGGTGACGTAGGCGACCGGCTCCACGGAGGGGGCGTCCAGCCGGGCCAGGTCCCACAGGAGCTGGTACTCGCGGCGGGCGTACCGCTCGCTGATCTCCTTGATCGCGTACACCTTGCCGGAGAGCCGGGCGAAGCGCACGACGTGCCGGGAGATGCCCCGGGGGAGGTCGACGAGGTGGTGCTGGGGCCAGTCGGCCAGCGGGAGGTCCCACGGAAGCCCGATAAGGTCAGGATCCTCGAGCGCTCCGGTGATCTGCAGCGGCATTTCTACAGGATATTGTGCGACGGTGGACGAGTTTCTCAAATGGTACTTTTCCGACCGTCCGGTGATCGCCAGCGTTCTCGGCGCCGACGGCTACGACCACACGCTCGGTGACTTCTCCGCCGAGGCATGGACCGCCCGCGCCCGCGAGACCGAGGCCTGGCTGGAGCGGCTGTCCGCGACGGAGCCCGCCACCCTCGACGACGAGCTCGACCGGGACCTCGTCGTCTCCCAGCTCAGGGGCGCGGTCGCGCTCGAGTCGTGGCCGGAGTGGCGCCGCGAGCCGGCCGCGTACCTGAACCCGATCTTCATCTCCCTCTTCACCCCGTTCCAGCAGCGGCTCAAGCCCGAGCCCGAGATGGTGGACGCGGCGATCGCCCGGCTGGCCGAGGTGCCCGCCGTGCTCGCCGCCTGCCGCGCCAACCTGGACCCCGACCTGGCCGCTCCCCTCCTGGTGCAGCGCGCGCTGGGGCAGGCGCGCACCGGCCGCAGGTTCCTCACCGAGACCGTGCCCGGCATGGTCGCGGACGAGGCCGCGCGGGTCCGGCTCGCCGAGGCCGCCAAGCCCGCCGGCCACGCCTTCGACGAGCTCGTCACGTTCCTGGAGGGCTTCGAGTGCGGCGGCACCTGGCGCATGGGCGAGCGCCTGTACTCCACGCTGCTGCGCGAACGCGAGATGCTCGGCTACGGCGCGCCCGAGCTGCACGAGAAGGGCAAGGCCGCCTGGGCGGAGCTCGACGGGCGGATGCGCGAGGTGGCACGCGGCGTCAACGGCACCACCGACTGGCGGGCCGCGATGGAGTCGCTCATGGACGACCACCCGCCGACGCTGGCCGACATGCGCGCCGAGTACGAGGCCGAGACGCACCGGGCCCGGGAGTTCGTCCGCGAGCGGGACCTCGTCACGTTCCCCGAGGGCGAGGAGTGCCTGGTCCTGCCCTCGGCCGAGTACAACCGGCCCGTCGTCGCCGTGGCCCACTACCTGGCCCCGCCGCCGCTGACCAGCTCGCGCACCGGCGTGTTCTTCGTGCCGTACACCCCGGACGGCTTCACCGACGAGCAGGTGCGGCAGCGGCTGCGCACCAACTCGCGGGCCCAGATGCCCTCGATCGCCGTCCACGAGGCCTATCCGGGCCACCACTGGCACCTGTCGCACATGGCGGGCAACCCGCGCACGGTGCGCAAGGTGTTCCGCACGCCGTACTTCACCGAGGGCTGGGCCCTGTACGTGGAGAAGGTGCTGCACGAGGAGGGCTACTTCGACACGCCCGCCACCGAGCTGGCCCACCTCGACTGCCGCATCTTCCGGGCCGCCCGGATGGTGGTCGACACCGCGCTGCACTGCGACGACATGTCGGTCGAGCAGGCCGAGGAGTTCATGTCGACGAAGGCGTCGCTCACGCCGGGGACGGCCCAGGGCGAGGTCAGCCGCTACTGCGCCTGGCCCACGCAGGCGCCGTCGTACCTGACGGGCGCGATCGAGATCGACCGCATCCGGCAGTCGTACGCGGGGTCGCCGAAGGAGTTCCACGACCTGATCGCCGGCTCGGGCGGCATGCCCCTCGGGCTCGCGGAGAAGGCCGTCACCGGGGGCTCGCCGAGCTGAGGCCGGGCGGGTCACAAGTCGCGGGTCACAAGTCGCGCGGGTCACAAGTCGCGCGGGTCAGCGGTCAGGCGGGGCGGCGCGGGAAGCGGGGCGGGTTGAGCGCCCGCTCCACGACCGCGTCGAGCTGCTCGGGCGTGAGGACGGCCGGCCGTCCCACCCCGAGCGCCCGCACGTACACCTCGCACAGCCACTCCAGCAACCGCGTCGCCTCGAACGCCTGCTCCAGCGTGGCGCCGATGGTCACCCCGCCGTGGTTGGCCATCAGCGCCGCCTGCCGACCGTCGAGCGCCTCGCGCACGTTCGCGGCCAGCTCCGGCGTGCCGTACGTGGCGTACGGGGCGACGCGGACCGTGCCGCCGAGCAGCAGCGTGTTGTAGTGGATCGGCGGCAGCTCGGTCATCGTCGTCGCCACGACCGTGCCGAACACCGAGTGCGTGTGGACCACCGCCTGCGCCGCCGTGCTCGCGTACACGGCCAGGTGCATGGGGGTCTCCGACGACGGCTGGAGGTCGCCCTCGACCAGGTGGCCGTCCATGTCCACGACCGGGCACATCTCGGGGGTGAGCCGGTCGAGCGCCACGCCCGAAGGGGTGACGGCGACCAGGTCGCCCTCGCGGACGCTCAAATTGCCCGAGGTGCCGATCACCAGGCCCAGCTCGACGGCGCGCCTGCCGTACTCGCACAGCTGCTCACGGGGGCTCATGGGCGGCAATGTAGTCGGTCGTCCGAAATACATCAACGCCATTGACGGAGATATGGCGCGAACATACGTTCGGGGAGTCGTCGTTACATACCCGGAGTATGGAAGAGGTCTCGTCATGGACGCTTCGACCATCGCGATCTACGGAGCCAACGGCCACACCGGACGCCTGGTGGCCGCCGAGCTGCTGGCCCGCGGCGAGCGCGTCGTCCTCGCCGGCCGCGACGGAGCCGCCCTGGACGCCCTCGCGGCCGAGCTGGCCGAGCCGGCCGAGCCGGCCGATCCCGCCCGGCCCGGGGCGGGAACCGGGTCCGCGGACGGACCCGCCCGGGTGCGCACGAGAGCCGTGTCCCTGGACGATCGCGACGGGCTGTGCGAGCTGGCGGAGGAGTCCGCCGTGGTCGTCCACTGCGCCGGGCCGTTCGCGGACACCGCCGTGCCGGTCGCGGAGGCGGCCGTCGCCGGGCGCTGCCACTACGTCGACCACGCCGTGGAGCCGCACCCGGTGAAGAGGCTGTTCGACACGATGGGGGCGGCCGCCGAGCGGGCCGGGGTCGTCATGGTGCCGCAGCTCAGCTTCTACGGGGGGATCGCGGACCTGCTCGCCGCGGCGGTGACCGAGGGCATGGCAGGGGTGGACCGGTTGACCGTGGGCTACGCGGTGACGGGCTGGCGGATGACGCCGGCGGCCGTGCGGACCGCCGAACTCCTCATCGGCGAGATCGACCGGGTGACGTACGTGGACGGCGGGCAGCGGGTGGGACCGGTGGAGATCCGCAACACGGTCTTCCCCTTCCCTCCGCCGGTCGGGCCGCGCACCATGATCGCGCCGTTCCCCTCGGGGGAGGTGGTGACGATCCCGCGGCACGTCCCGGCCCGGTCGGTGGAGTCGCAGCTCACGGCGAGCACGTTCGAGGAGGAGCAGATCTTCACCAGCCAGGACGCGACGCCCGAGGAGCGCGCCCGCACCGAGTTCACGGTGGCGGTGCAGGCCACGGCCCCCGGAGGCGGCGGCCGCAACGGCCACGTGCGCGGCCGGGACATCTGGTGGGTCGGCGCGCTGGCCTCGGCCGAGGCGGCGGTGCGGCTGGCGCGGGGCGAGGGGCCGAGCAAGGCCGGCGTGCTCAGCACGGCTGAGGCGTTCCCGGCGGTCCCGTTCCTGCGCCGCCTGGAGGAGCTCGGCGCCTTTACCCTCCACCTGTGATCGCCCCGCCCGGACCCGGGACCGGAGGGTCAGAGGCGGTCGAGGTGGGCGAGCATGAGGCGTTCGAGGTCCACCCGGGTCAGGCGGCCCGGGTAGAGGAGCAGGTGCAGGCTCAGCCCGTCCACCAGCGCCAGCAGGTGCTCCGTGACGTCGTCCAGGTTGTCCTCGGTGGTCAGCTCGCCCGCCTCGCGCGCCTGCGCGAGCAGGCCGCGTACGGCGGCGCGCAGCTCCCCGGCCTCGGCCCGCTGCACCTCGGCCAGCTGCTCGGCGGCCAGGCTGCGGCTCCAGAAGCTGACCTCGAGGCGCGTCTCCTGGGTGCGCTCGGCGTCCAGCGGCAGGTTGTCGAGCAGCACCTCGCGCAGCGCGGCGAGCCCCGTGACGCCCTCGACCTTGCGGGTGATGCGGTCGCGGATGCGCTGGTGGGACTGGCTCAGCGCCGACAGCAGGATCTCGTCCTTGTCGGCGAAGTAGTGGGCGAGCACGCCGTTGGAGTAGCCCGCCTCCTTGGCGATGGCGCGGGTGGTGGCGGCGTCGATGCCGTCGCGGACGATCACGCGGCGGGCCGCCGACAGCAGTTCGCGCCGGCGCTCGTCGTGGTCAACGATCTTCGGCAAGGTGTCGTCCCCTTCGTCCGTCGTACCGTTCCCCAGCATATTGACTTTTTATTCGGACGTCTGTCTATTTAGACCATGACCGTCGCCACCGTCGGCGTCCACATCGTCGACATCCTCGCCAGGCCCGTCGAGCGCATCCCCGAGGGCCAGGACACCGTGCTGGTCGACCAGATCCGCCTGACCGCCGCGGGCGCCGCGGCCGGCACCGCCGTGGACCTGGTCAAGCTGGGCAACGACGTCGTCACCCTGGGCGCCGTCGGCGACGACGAGCTCGGCGACTTCCTGCTGGCGGTCCTGGCCAAGCGGGGCGTCGACGCCTCCCGGCTGGTGCGGAAGGCGGGGGAGCAGACGGCCGCGTCGATCCTGCCGATCCGGCCGGACGGCGGGCGCCCGAGCTTCCACGTGCCCGGCGCCAACCTGGGCGTGACGCTCGCCGACCTCGACGTGGAGGTGCTGCGCGGGGCGCGGGCCGTCCACCTGGGCGGCGTGGACGTGACGTTCGGGCTGGGTGACCCCGACTTCTTCGCGCTGCTCGACGCGCTCCGGGAGGGTGGGACCATCGTGACGATGGACCTGCTGTCGGAGATGCCCGACCTGCTGGGCATGGCCCGGACGTTCCTGCCCCACGTGGACTACGTGCTGCCCAACGCGTCCCAGGCGCTGCTCATGACGGGACTCGGCGGCGAGCGCGGGGAACGAGGCGACGGCGGGGACGGCGGTGACGTGGCGGAGGCGGCCCTGGCGCTGCTCGCCGAGGGGCCCCGCGGCGTACTGGTCACGCTCGGCGGCGACGGCAGCCTGGTCGCCACCGCCGACGGCGTCGAGCACCTGCCGGCCCTGAAGGTGGAGGTCTCCGACACGACCGGGTGCGGCGACGCGTACTGCGCCGGCTTCATCACCGGCCTGCTGCACGGCCGGGACGTCCTGGAGGCCGCCCGTTGGGGCACGGCCGCCGCCGCCCGCGTCGCTACCGGCCTCGGCTCCGACGCCGGCATCACGGACCTGGACTCCACCCTCGCCCTGCTGACCTGACCGCCCGGGGACCCGGCCACCCGAGAGCCCGGAAGCCCGGGGCCTCCACGCCAAGGAGATTCCATGAAAGACGCCGAGCTGCGCGCGCGGGCCGCGAAAGTCGTCCCCGGCGGCATGTACGGCCATCTCAACGCCGCCATCTTCGCCCCCGGCTACCCGCAGTTCTTCGAGCGGGGCGAGGGCTGCCGGCAGTGGGACGTCGACGGCCGCGAGTACATCGACTTCATGTGCAGCTGGGGCCCCGTCGTGCTGGGCCACCGGCACCCCCGCGTCGAGGAGGCCGCGGCCCGGCAGCTCGCCCAGGGCGACTGCCTGAACGGCCCGGGCCCCGTCATGGTGGAGCTGGCCGAGCTCCTGGTGGACCTGATCCCCAGCGCGGACTGGGCGATGTTCTCCAAGAACGGCACCGACGCCACCACCCAGGCGCTCATGGTGGCCCGCGCGGCGACCGGCCGCACGAAGGTGCTCATGGCCCACGGCGCCTACCACGGCGCCGACCCGTGGTGCACGCCGTCGCCCGCGGGCACCACGCCGAACGAGCGGGCCGACCTGGTGGAGTTCGCCTACAACTCGCTGGAGTCGCTGGAGGCCGCGGCGGCGACCGTCGAGGGGGACGTGGCGGCGATCATCGTGACGCCGTTCAAGCACGACTCGTTCGAGGATCAGGAACTGGTGGAGCCGGCCTTCGCCAGGGGCGCGCGGGCGCTGGCCGACCGGCTCGGCGCCGCGCTGGTGATCGACGACGTGCGGGCGGGCTTCCGGATCGACCTGCGCGGCTCGTGGGAGCCGTACGGGGTGCGCCCGGACCTGACGGCGTGGTCCAAGGCCATGGCCAACGGCTACCCGATCGCCGCCGTGACCGGCACCGACGCGTTGCGTGGCGCGGCCCAGACCCTGTACTCGACGGGCTCGTTCTGGTTCTCGGCGGTGGCGATGGCGGCGGCCAAGGCGACGATCGAGACGCTGCGCGACGAGGACGGCATCGCCGCGATGGAGCGCGCCGGCGCACAGCTGCGCGAGGGCCTGTACGCGCAGGCGAAGACGCACGGCTTCACCGTGAACCAGACGGGCCCGGTCACGATCCCGTGGCTCAGCTTCGACGGCGACGCGGACCTGTCCACGGCCCTGTACTGGAGCGACGCCTGCCTGCGGCACGGGGTCTACATCCACCCGTGGCACAACTGGTTCATGTCGGCGGCGCACACGGAGGAGGACGTGGCCCGCGCCCTCGAAGGGACGGACCGGGCCTTCGCCGAGACCCGCGCGCACCTCGGCTGACCGGGCCGGGGCGGGGCCCGCGGCTCTTGCCCTCGCCGCCCGGGGTGGACGATGCTGTCATCCGGGTCATCCGGGTCATCCGGGTCATCCGGTCGAACTTCTGGGCGCGGAGGCCGGCGGCGTGGGGGTCACGGCGAGGTCACGTCTCGTCCGGGCCCCCTTGACGCAGCTCGGCGGCCGTTCGTACCTTCGGGCAACGTTAGGAAACTTTCCTAATACTGCCGTCAGGAGCCCCCATGACCCATCCCGGAGAGATCACCCGAAGGCAGCTCATCCGGCGCATCGGCATGACCGCGCTGGTCGTGGGGCCCGGAGCGGGCCTGCTGGGCGGCTGCGCCACCGGAGGCGGCGAGGAGCCGGCCGCGCCCGTCACCTCCGCCGCCGGTTCGGCCGACCCCCGCAACCCGTTCGGGGTGGACGCCAAGAAGCCGCTGAAGGTCACGATCTTCAGCGGCGGGTACGGCGACGCGTACGCCAAGGAGATCCACGAGGCGCTGTACAAGAAGGAGTTCCCCGGCGCGGCCGTCGAGCACAACGCCACCCAGCAGATCGGCACCCAGCTCCGCCCGCTGTTCGTCAGCGGCGACGTGCCCGACGTGGTCAACAACTCCGGCCCCGAGGCGCTCGACCTCGTGGCGCTGGCCGAGCAGGGGCACCTGGCCGACCTGACGGCCCTGTTCGACGCCCCGTCGATCGACGACCCGGCCAAGAAGATCCGCGACGTCGTCACCCCGGCCGTCCTCGACAACGCCAAGATCGGCGGCAAGGACCTCGTCCTCAACTACACGGTCTCCCACCGCGCCCTGTGGTACAACGCCAAGCTCTTCGCCGCCAAGGGCTGGACGGTCCCCAGGACCTGGGCCGAGTTCACCGCCCTGGGCGACAAGGCCAAGGCCGAGGGCATCCTGCTCTTCGCGTACCCGGGCCAGAAGGGGCCGTACTACCAGCTCTGGAACGTCCTCTACACGGCCGCCAAGATCGGCGGCAACCAGGCCGTCATCGACATCGACAACCTGGTCGACGGCGCCTGGAAGACGGAGCCGGTCAAGCAGGCCGTCACCGCATGGGCGGACATCCAGGCCGGGTACGGCGACAAGGCGTACTTCGGCCTCGACCACACCCAGACCCAGGTCAAGCACCTCCAGGACAAGCTGCTCTTCTACCCGGTCGGCTCCTGGATCGAGAACGAGATGGAGAAGGACAAGCCCGCCGGCTTCGAGTACGCCATCGCCCCCATCCCGGACGTGACGGCGGCCGACAAGATGCCGTACGGCGCGATCCAGGTCGGCGTCGGCGAGAACTTCTTCGTCGCGGCCCGCGGCAAGAACCCGCAGGGCGGCCTGGAATACCTGCGGATCATGCTGTCCAAGGACGGCGCGCGCGGCTTCACCGAGAAGACCAAGAACCTCACGGTGGTCAACGGCGCGGCCGAGGGGCTCGACCTGCCGGCCGGCCTGCGCAGCGCGGCCGCGGCCCAGGACGCCGCCGGACAGAACATCATCACCGACGCGCGCTTCGAGGGCTGGTACAAGGAGCTGTTCGACTACGGCACCGAGCAGATCAACGTGGTCATGGCCGGCCGGATCACCCCCGACGAGTTCTGCTCCCGCATGCAGGCCAAGGCGGACGCCATCAAGAAGGACGACTCCGTGCCCAAGCAGACGCGGGGCGAGTAGCCCATGGAGCGGTGGCGCACGTACGGCTTCGTCGCCGGGTTCCTCGCCGTGCCGATGATCCTTTACACGGTCTTCGTCATCAGCCCGTACGCGCAGGCGTTCCAGATCTCGCTGACCGACTGGAAGGGGATCTCCTCACGGCTGGACTACGTCGGGCTGGACAACTTCGGGCGCCTGCTCGGGGACGAGGTGTTCTGGCGGGCCCTGCGCAACCACGGGATCCTGCTGCTGGTGCTCCCGATCGTGACGATCGTGATCGCGCTGTTCTTCGCGTTCCTGCTCAACCTGGGCGGCGGCGCGCGCGGCCCGGGCATGGCCGGCGTCCGGGGCTCGGCCTTCTACCGCGTCGTGTTCTTCTTCCCGCAGGTGCTCGCCGTCGCGGTGGTCGGGGTGCTGTTCAAGGCCGTCTACCGGCCGGACGAGAGCGGCGTGATCAACGGCGCGCTGGTCAGGCTCGGGATGGAGCCGGTCGGCTGGCTGATCGAGCCGGACCTCGCGCTCTGGTCGATCATCGCGGTGATGGTCTGGCAGGCGGTCGGGTTCTACGTGGTGCTGTTCTCGGCCGGGATGGCGGCCATCCCGAAGGACTACTTCGAGGCGGCGGCGCTCGACGGGGCCGGGCGGTTCCGGCTGTTCTTCTCCATCACCCTTCCGCTGCTGCGCGACACCGTGCAGGTGGGGTGGGTGTACCTGGGCATCGCGGCCTTCGACGGGTTCGCGCTGATCCAGGTGCTGGCGGGGGACAAGGGTGAACCCGACGGCGCCACGACCGTGCTGCCCATCGAGATCTGGAAGAACGCCTTCTCCTACTCCAAGGTGGGGTACGCGTCCGCCATGGGCGTGGCGCTGTTCTTCCTGACCGTGACGTTCGCGGTGCTGACCCTGCGCACCACCCGGCGGGAGAGGATCGACCTCTGACGTGACACCGGACTCCCTCGACTCCGTCCGCCCGGTCCGGCCCTCCCGGAACGTCCCCGCCGGTCGGCCGCGTCCGGGTGTGCTGAACGGGCTGTCGCACGCCGCGCTGGCCGTCTGGGCGCTGCTGATCATCGCGCCGCTGCTGTGGACGTTCCTGGCGTCGTTCAAGAGCAACACCGAGATCTTCGGCGACGCGCTCCTGCTGCCCGGCGAGCTGCGGCTCGACGCGTGGGGGCGGGCCTGGAGCAAGGCACACGTCGGGCTGTACCTGGTCAACACCGTCCTCGTCGTGTCATCCAGCACGTTCGGCACGATGATCTTCGGGTCGATGGCCGCGTACGTGCTCGCGCGCTACCGCTTCCCGGGCAGCCGGATGGTCTACTACTACTTCACGGCCGGCATGGCGTTCCCCGTGTTCCTGGCGCTCGGGCCGCTGTTCTTCGTGGTCGAACGGGTCGGCCTGCTGTACACGCACACCGGCGTCGTCCTGGTCTACATCGCGTACTCGCTGCCGTTCACGATCTTCTTCCTGGCGGCGTTCTTCCGTACGCTGCCCGAGAGCGTGGCGGAGGCGGCCCGCATCGACGGCGCCTCCCATACCCGCACGTTCTTCCAGATCATGCTGCCCATGGCCAAGCCCGGCCTGATCAGCATCACTATCTTCAACGTGCTCGGCCAGTGGAACCAGTACCTGCTGCCCCTCGTGCTGCTCGCCCGCGACCAGGAGGACTGGGTGATCACCCAGGGCATCGCCAACATCTCCACCCTGGCCGGCTACGAGGCCGACTGGCCCGGGCTGTTCGCCGCGGTCTGCATGGCGATCCTGCCGGTGCTCGTCGTCTACGTCATCTTCCAGCGCCAGATCCAGTCCGGGCTCGGCGCCGGGGCGCTGAAGTAACGTGACCTCCATGGACGTCGAGAAGAAGCTCGCCGAGGTGCCCGCGTGGCGCCGTGAGGGCGAGGAGATCCGCCGTACGGTCACCGCGCCCGACTTTCCCACGGCCATCCGGATCGTGGACGCGATCGCGGTCAAGGCCGAGGAGCTGAACCACCACCCCGACATCGACATCAGGTGGCGCAAACTGCACCTCGCGCTCACCACGCACGACAAGGGACACCTGACCGAGATGGACTTCCGGCTGGCCGCCCTCATCGACGGGATCGTCGCCGAACACGGTGCGTAGTCGCGCGGTCACCCGCTAGAGTGGTGGCCCTCCACGAGCCGGCCGTACCCGCTCGTGACGCGATCCTTTGTCACCACCCCGGGGGTTTTCCATGCGCATGCCCGTACCCATAGTGCTGTTCGCCGTGCTGGCGGCAGGCTGTGCGCCCACCACGGCCGGTCAGGCCGGCACCGCCCAGACGCAGGACACTCCGGCCCAGGAGGCGGCCGCCCACACGCCGTCTCCGGAGCCCACGCCCGGCGCCCAGGGCGCCGCGAAGGCCCAGTCCGGCTCCCTGTCGGCCAGCGGCGACTTCACGGCGGACGGCAAGCGGGCCGTGGTCTACGCCCGCAAGCTGGCGCCGGAGGGGGCGCGGGCCAGCATCACCGTCGAGTCGTCCAGCGGCCAGACGCTGTCGTCGCTCGTCGTCGAGGGCCTGCTGCCCGACCGCCCCTACGGCGCCCACCTGCACACCAAGCCGTGCGGTCCCAAGCCCGACGACTCCGGCCCGCACTACCAGCACGAGAAGGGCGAGGCCAGCGCCGCCAACGAGGTCTGGCTCGACTTCACCACCGACGCCTCCGGCGCCGGGCGCGCCACCGCGCGCAACTCGTGGACGTTCGCCCCGGGCCGGAGGCCGCACTCGCTGGTCATCCACGCCAAGTCGACGACCAGCAGCGGACCGAAGGCCGGCGAGGCCGGCGAGCGCGTGGCCTGCCTCACCCTGGGCTGACCCGCCCGCCGGGCTCACTCCGTTCCGCCGCCTGCCTCAGGCGGCCGCTCTGCCGGGTGCCCCTCTGTCGCGCCCGGCAGAGCGCTGATCACGCGTGGCCGGCCGGGACGTGCTCAAGAAGAGGTTCAACAGGATCCTCGGTGAAGCCTCTTCCTCGGCCTCGTCCAGGTTGAGTGCCTTCTTGTCGATCCACTCAAGGACGGCGGTCTCGCCGAGGTGCAGCCCACTGGAGACTCCCTTGCAGTGCTTCGTGACGAGGCCCTGGCACCGGAACATGACCTGACCCGCCTTGTGCGGCGTCCCAGTGGCCCCGCACTTGCATTTTCGGCAGCGACCGCACGTGATCAGGCCAGACAGCGAATACTTGGCCTTCGGATCAGCCCAGTTTCAGCCGAGGCTGGCCAGCCGCTTGGATTTGTACGCTTCCCACAGCCCGACGGGAATCAGCGCCTTGTGCGAGCCGGGGAACCAGTCCCACGAGTCGAAGCGCTTGGACTTCACTCCAGGCTTGCGCTTCCTGATGAGGCCGGCGGCGAAGCCGGAGTCCATGATGACGATCCATCGAGAGTTGTCGAGGATGTCGCCGTTGGGTGCGCGAATGCCTCGATCGGCCATGTCCTTTGCCACGGCTCGAAGAGGTTCGCCAGCGACCCACCGTTCGTAGACCTCCGCGAGCGCCGGACCGTTCAGATCCTCGTCCGGTTTTATCGATCCTCTTCTGGCAGTCATCCACGGCGTGTCGCCGTTGGTGATCGTGCCGCCGCCGTTGGAGTCGAGGTGGTCCATCACGCCGTCGATCATGTACGTGACGGTCTCGAAGCCGCGGTGCGGGTGCCACAGGGTGCCCTTGGGCTCACCGGCGGCGTAGTCGACCTCGCCCGTCTGGTCCATCATCGCGAACGGGTCCAGGTATGCGGGCTTGATGGCCGCCAGGGCGCGACGCACGGGGAACCCCTCGCCCTCGAACCCGGCAGCCCCACTGGCCGCCGCCTTCCCGGCGCGCGTGACGAGGCCGGACGTGAACCAGGGCGCGCGTGACCAGACCGGACATGAGCGGGGGCGGGGGATCAGCCGAAGACGGCCGGGGGCGGGACCGGGGCGAGCACCGGCTCGCCGTCCCGGATCGGGGCCGCCCCCGCGACGAAGCGGGTCAGCGCGTCCCCGTGCAGGCACCGGGCCTGGGTGAGCCCTCCGGCGGCGCGGCGCGTGAGGAGGTCCACGAGCAGGGCCGTACGCGAGGCGGCCAGGATGAGGTTGCCGAAGCGGCGCCCCCGCAGCACGCCGGGCTCCGAGAGCAGGGCGACGTGGCCGAACGTGCCCTGGACCGTGGCCGTGAGCCGCCGGGCGAAGGCCAGGCCCTTGCCGTCGGCGAGGTTGACGAGCAGCGTGCCGGACGGTCGCAGCACCCGCGCGAGGTCGCCCATGTACTCGGCCGTGGCCAGCTCGACCGGCATGGTCGCCCCGGCGAACGCGTCGAGCACGACCAGGTCGGCCGAGGCGTCCCAGACCCGGGCGGCGCCCTCCCGGCCGTCCATGACGAGCACCTTCAGCCGCGGCACCGACCGCAGGTCGAGCTGCTCGCGGATGAGGTTGACGAGCAGACCGTCGGGCTCGACGACGATGTGGCGGGAGCCGGGCCGGGTGGTGGCGACGTAGCGGGGGATCGTGCAGGCGCCGCCGCCCACGTGGACACAGCTCAGCGGCCCCTCGGGGAGGACGTCGATGACGTCCGCCATGAGCTGTACGTACTCGAATTCCAGATATGTGGGGTCTTGTAGGTCCACATAGGACTGCGGTACGCCATCCTTGGACAGCACCCAGCCGTCCTGCCTGTCCAGATCCCGCAGCAGTTCGATCTCGCCGAAGGTGACCGGATACAGGCCGGGCATCGGTTCGCGCTGTGCTCGTGCCACGTTGCTGCCTCCCTGGGAGAACACCGTATGCGACGAAGAAGGCTGATCGTGCTCGTCGTCGCGGTTCTGGCGATTTTGGGTGCGTACGGCTTCGCGGTCGCCGCGGCGGGCCGGGTGCGGGGCACGGCCGGGGAGACGGCCGACTCCTACTTCCGGGCCTGGCGGGCGGGGGACGTGCGCGGCATGGCCCGCCTGGTCTACCAGCCGCCGTCCGACTTCGTCTCCCGCCACCTCGCCCTCACCAGGGACCTGGACGTCGAGAAGATCGAACTGCGGCCCGGGGCGGTCAAGGGCACGGGGGAGGGGACCGCCGAGGTGCCGTTCACCGGGACCCGCACGCTGCGCGAGTTCGGGGTCTGGCCGTTCGCGGGCACGCTGCGCCTGGCCGTACGGGACAAGGTGTGGAAGGTGCTGTGGGCGCCCGAGACGCTGCACCCGCTGCTCGCCGGCGGCGGCGCCCTGGAGATCGTGGACCTGCCACTGGCGAGGGTGGAGATGCTGACCAGCGAGGGCGACCGGATCCCGCACGACAGCTACGCCGACGCCTATCTCGACCGGCTCGCGGCGGAGTTCGCGGGCGCCGCAGGAGGCCGGGCGCTGGTGGCGACAGCGCCGGGGAAGCCGGAGCAGCGGCTGCTGACGAAGGCGCTCGATCCGGGAAGGCAGCGGACCACCCTGTCGCGGCCGGTGCAGGCGGCGGCGGCCCGGGCGCTGGACGGCGTGGAGGACGCGGCGGTGGTCGCGTTGCGGCCGAGCAGCGGCGAGGTGGTCGCGGTGGCCGACCGCCTGGCGGACGGCCAGAGCGCCTTCGACACCCTGTATCCGCCCGGCTCGACGTTCAAGACGATCACCGCGGCGGCCCTGCTCGGCGCGGGGCTCGACCCCGCGGCGGAGCTGCCCTGCCCCGGCGACTACCAGATCCCCTTCCACCGCGCCTTCCAGAACGCGGGCCTCCAGGACCACGGCACCGTCACCTTCGCCGACGCCTTCGCCCTGTCGTGCAACACCACGTTCGTCGAGCAGGCCACGACCCGTCTCGGGCCGGGCGAGCTGCGGGACGCGGCGGGGGAGTGGGGGTTCGGCCGCGCGCTGCCCACGGGCGTCGGCGGCACCTGCGGCACGATGGAGGAGCCGGAGGACGAGGACGTCCTGGGCGCCGACGCGATTGGGCAGGGCACGGTGCAGGCCACCCCGCTCTGCATGGCCGCGGTCGCCGCCGCGGTGCAGAGCGGCACCTGGCGCTCGCCGCGCCTGCTGCCCGAGAAGGAGGCGCGGCGCGTCGACGGGCCGCAGCCCGAGCCGGTCGAGCCGGACCAGGGCGTCGTCGAAGCGCTGCGCGGCATGATGGCGGCCGTCGTGGACCACGGGACGGCGAGCCAGGCGGGGCTCCCCGCGGGGGTGGCCGGCAAGACCGGGACGGCCGAGACGCCGGACGGCGCCGACCACGGCTGGTTCATCGGCTACCGCGACGACCTGGCCTTCTGCGTCTTCGTCCGGCACGGGGGAGCGGGCCGGACGGCGGCGCTGCCGATCGCCGCCCGCTTCCTCAACGGGCTCTAGCTCAGGGTGCCCTTGGCTCATGACCTCTGGCGGGCCGCGTTCAGCGGACCGCCATAGGTAACGATTTATCGTACCTACGGTACCGTAGGTTTCATGACGACCGTCACCATGAAGCCCCGACTGCGTGGCTGGTTGCACACCGGAGCCCTGCCGGTGACGCTGGTCGCCGGGTTCGCGCTCGTGGCCCTCGGCCCCACCCTCCAGGCGCGCCTGGCCTCGGCGATCTACGCCATCACCTCAGGCCTGCTGTTCGGCATCTCGGCCACCTACCATCGCGGCACGCTCGGGCCGCGCCTGGCCGAGGTGCTGCGCCGCTTCGACCACGCCAACATCTACCTGATCATCGCGGGCACGTACACGCCGTTCGCGCTGCTCGCGCTCACCGGGGCCGCGCGGATCGCCGTGCTGTCGGTCATCTGGGGCGGCGCGCTGACGGGCGTGGTGTTCCGGGTGTGCTGGATCGGCGCGCCGCGCTGGCTCTACACCGCTCTCTACCTCGCCCTCGGCTGGACGGCGATCTTCGTGATGCCGCAGCTCCTGAAGGGCGCGGGGGTGGCCGCCGTGGTGCTGGTCGCGGTCGGCGGCGTCCTCTACAGCGCCGGGGCCGTCGTGTACGGCCTGCGCCGCCCCGACCCGTCGCCGCGCTGGTTCGGCTTCCACGAGATCTTCCACGCCTGCACCATCGCCGCCTACCTGGTGCAGTACGTCGCGGTGTCGATCGTCGTCTACTCCCACATGTGAACCCGCGCGCGAGAGTGGATCGCCGACTTTTGACCGCCCGGTGGTCTGCTCTCGGGGTTCATCTGGAGATCAGACCAATATGGACCAACTCGCGCGCATCTGGTGGCTCATCCTCATTCGGGGCATTGTGGCCATCATCTTCGGCGTCCTCGCGCTCATCTGGCCCGCCATCACGCTGCTGGTACTGGTGATCTTCTTCGGCGCCTACGCCCTCGTGAACGGCATCTTCTCGATCGTCGCCGGCGTCCGGCACGAGAGCGGCTCGCGGGCCTGGCTCATCATCTCCGGCGTCCTCGGCGTGCTGGCCGGCATCGTGGCCTTCGTGTGGCCGGGCATCACGTCGCTGGCCCTGCTCTACGTCGTGGCGTTCTGGGCCATCTTCAGCGGCGTGTCGGAGATCGTGGCGGGCGTCCAGATGCGCAAGGTCATCGAGAACGAGTGGATGCTCATCATCGGCGGCGTGCTGTCGGTGATCTTCGGCATCCTGCTGCTGGTCTGGCCGGGCGCCGGGCTCATCACCCTCATCTGGCTGGTCGGCATCTTCGCCCTCATCTACGGCATCACGATGATCGTCCTCTCGTTCCGGGTGAAGAAACTTCCGGCAACGGCTTAGATGTCCAGAAATTTTCCGGATGAATGGGGGTAAGGGCGGGCAAGTATGTCCCTGTCGCTTCGTCGTGGAGGAGCCATGGACGTACACGCCCGTCTCGCCCGCCATCTACTCGTCGACGGCTACCATCTCGTGCTCGACCTCGACCGCAGCCAGGGCTCCTGGCTCGTGGACGCGCGCGACGGCCGCCGCTACCTGGACTTCTACACGTTCTTCGCCTCCGCGCCGCTGGGTGTGAACCCGCCGTTCGACGCCGAGAGCGCCGAACTGCTCGGCAGGGTCGCGCGCAACAAGCCGGCCAACCCCGACATGTACACCGAGCAGCTCGCGGACTTCGTCGAGACGTTCATGCGCGTGCTCGGGGACCCCGAGCTGCCCCACCTGTTCTTCGTGGAGGGCGGCGCGCTCGCCGTCGAGAACGCGCTGAAGACGGCCTTCGACTGGAAGAGCCGCCGCAACGAGGCCGCCGGCCGCTCGCCCGACCTCGGAACCCAGGTGCTCCACCTGACCCGGGCCTTCCACGGCCGCAGCGGCTACACCCTCAGCCTGACCAACACCGAGCCGGGCAAGACCGACCGCTTCCCGAAGTTCGGCTGGCCCCGCGTCGACGTGCCGGCCGCCCACCTCGGCGACGTCGAGGCGGCCGAGGCGCGGGCGCTGGAGCAGGCGCGGGCCGCCTTCGAACGGCACCCGCACGACATCGCCTGCTTCATCGCCGAGCCGATCCAGGGCGAGGGCGGCGACAACCACATGCGCCCCGAGTTCCTGCAGGCCATGCAGCGCCTGTGCCACGAGCACGACGCGCTGTTCGTGCTGGACGAGGTGCAGACCGGCGGCGGCACCACCGGGACGCCGTGGGCCTACCAGCAGCTCGGCCTCGCGCCGGACATCGTGGCCTTCGCCAAGAAGGTCCAGGTGGGCGGCATCATGGCGGGCCGCAGGGTGGACCTGGTGCCGGACAACGTCTTCCAGGTCAGCGGCCGGATCAACTCCACGTGGGGAGGGGGGCTGGTGGACATGGTCCGCTCCCGCGCCCTGCTGGAGATCATCGAACGGGACGGCCTGATCCCGCGGGCCGCCCGGCTGGGCGCGCTGGTGGTCGAACGCCTGACCAAGTTGCAGGCCGAACGGCCCGAGGTGCTGTCCAGCGTGCGCGGGCGCGGCCTCATGTGCGCCTTCGACCTGCCGGACCGCGAGAGCAGGGACGCCCTGGTGACCCGGTTGCGTGAGGACCAGGGGGTGCTGGTGCTGGCGTGCGGGCCGCGCTCGGTACGGCTGCGACCGGCGCTCAACATCACCGAGGCCGAGCTGGACCACGGCCTGCGCGCGATCGCGGCGGCACTGGACACCTGACGCACGACCCCCTTCACACGGCGTCGCCGGGCTCCCCGAAACCGCCAAGGATTGGCAAGAACATCGCCGCGGGCGGGCTTTCCGGCATCGGGGAGCCCGCGACGTCGCCAGGCTTTCCCGCATGGCCGAAGCTCCACCCTTTCCGCGTACAGCGCCCCTCGCCCCCGAGCCCCTCACGGAGGGCTCGCCCCCCACGGCCCCGCCCCCGCTGCGGCCCGCCGGCTGGCTACCGGCGCTGGCCGTGGCCGGTTGCGTCGGGGCGGTCCTCGGGTTCTACGGCGTCGCCTTCGCCGACCTGGCCGTCTTCACCGTCTACGCCGGTCTCGGCCTGACCCTGCCCGGCGTGCTCTGGGTGCGCGTGCTCTGCCGCCGCCCGCACACCCTGCCCGAGGAGCTGGCCCTGGGCCTGGCCCTCGGGTACGCCGCCGAGGTCCTCTGCTACCTGCCCGCCCGCGCGATGGGGACACCGCTGCTCGTGGCCGCCTGGCCGATGGGCACGTACGCGCTGTTCGCCGCCGTGCCGCGGCTGCGCGCCCACTGCCGGAGCACGCGCCGGGCCCGCGCCCCGCTGTGGTGGTCGTGGGGCCTCGCGCTCGGCGTGATCTGCCTGACCCTGTGGACCGGGGCCGGCTACTTCGCCGGACACCCGCTCGCCGCGCCGCCGGCCGCCGCTCTGCCGCACCTCGACATGGTGAACCGGCTCATGAGCCACGGGCCGGACGGCGGGCCGTTCGGCCACGACTGGTTCGTCCACGCCCACCTCGCCGCCGCGAGCTGGATCACCGGCGTGGCGCCGTCCGTGCTGCTCCTCCGGCTGGCCGCGCTGCCCATGCTGGCCGCGCTCGTGGTGCTGCTCGCCATGGCGGGCCGCCGCTTCACCGGCTCACGCCGCCAGGCGTTGACCGCCGTGGCCGCCGCGGTGTTCGTGGCGCCGCCCGTCCTGTACGCGGGGACCGCCGCCGGCGTCCTCGCCTGGACCCCGCCGCAGGAGTGGGCCGCGCCGGCGCAGACCTTCGGCGCGCTGCTGTTCGCGCCGCTCGTGGTGCTGCTGCTCGACCTGTTCGGCGACCGGCCGCCGGGGCGCGGCACGTGGCTGATCTTCGCGGTGCTGCTCGCCGCCCTGGCCGGGGCCAAGGCCGTGTACGTGCCGCTGCTGGCGGCCGGGCTGCTGGCCGTCGTGGTGGTCGAGGCGGTCAAGTGGTTGTCGCTGCCGCGCCGCGCCACCGTCGCGCTCGGGCTCACGGCGTGCGCGCTCGCGGCGCAGGTCGCGCTCCTGGACGACGCCTGGCAAGGGACGGCCGTCCAGCCGCTGGCGTTCGTACGGGCGTCCTGGGCCGGGCTGACCGGAGCGGGGGCCATGGCCGAGGCGCCGCTGTCGTCGCTGGCCGGGGTCACCGCGCTGTGCCTGCTGTGCGGGGCGATCACCTGGAGCGGCGTGCTCGGGCTCGTCAGGCGGCCCCGGCTGCTGGGACGCCCGCCGGTCGTGCTGGCGCTCGGCATGGGCGCGGCGGGGCTGGGCGCGGTGCTGCTGGTCGGCGACCCGTACCTCGCCCAGGGGGACTTCCTCCAGGCCGCATGCCCGTACCTGGCGATGGCCGCCGTCTACGGGCTCGGCTGCGTGGCCCGCAGGGCGCACGTCACGCCCGGGGCGGGGCTGGGCGCGATGCTGGGCGGGGTGGCGGCCGCCTGCGCCGTCCGCTGGATCTTCGGCGTCCACGTCCCGCTTCGAGCCGGGGCCGGGGAGCTCGCCCTGTACCTGCCCTACCTCACGCTGGCCGGGATGGTGCTGGCGGCAGGGGCCCTGCTGGCGGCGGCCGGCCAGTCGCGGGCGCGCGTCCTCGCCCTGACGCTCCTTCTCGTGACGGCGGCGGGCACGCCGGCCGCCTGGCTCGGCCGGGCGCTGCCGGCCGCGGACCCCGTCGCGACCGCCCCGGCGCGGCCGGCCGGTCCCATGGTGGT